>JBASAH010000275.1:0-2021 GCA_049650505.1 Xanthobacteraceae bacterium | reverse complement strand
ATATTGCTCTGCCCTACCAACATCGGCAGATTTGGGCCATTCGCGTCCGGGTCCAGCCGGCCGCCGCTCCAGCCATGTCCGTTATGCCCCGAAAGCGACGGTCGGCCACCAAAATGCGATCGGTCGCGATGGGCCAAACTGCGACATATTCAGTGCAGCAAATCCACATCGTGCCTCGATCGTCGTAAAATCTTATGCGAGGCCGCAGCGAGCGAGAAATTCCAGCGTCAAGCGAACGCATTCTTGCGGCTTTTCGATCTGTAACAGGTGACCGGTGCCCTTAACGAAGCTGTAGTCAAAGCCGCCTTCCTGGCCGAGCGCCTGATTGGCGAGGCCGGTGGCAGCGCCTTTCATACTCGGATCACAGCCGATCAACTTGACTGGGCCACCGAATTGGCGCGCATTCGGCCATAGATTCAAAGTCATCGCCTGCGCATAGATCGCCGCTTCGTTGTCCGGATCGCACACCAATTCGTAGCCCTCGCCATCCGCACGCTTGTGCAGCACTGACCGCGCCATCAGTTCGTGCGCTCCTTCCACCCAGCGCACTGTGGCCCGCGATTGCCGATACTCCCCAGCCAGTTCCTCGACCGCGGCGAAATACCGGCGTCGCTGGCGCGCCCATTCGATGAGTCTTTTTTCGGATGCCGCCATCGTGGCGTAAGCCGGGTGTCCGGGCGGCGGCACATTAGGGGGATCAAACAAGATGAGTGCGTCCCAGCGCCAACCGTTTTCGATGGCGTGTTTCATTGCAGTTCGTGCCGACATCGAATGAAAAAGCCCGGCGGTCGGCCGCCCACCCAGTCGATATTCTACGTCTTGCAAGACCCGATCAAGATCGCGGTTGAGCTGTTCATATGTATGGTGCGACGGCACTACTGGCATGTTCTGTCCGTGATTACGGAAATCGAACACCAACAGATCGAATCTTTGCAGAAAATGTTGCCAGTAGGGATAGTACGCGTCGGCAGCAAAGCCATTGCCATGGCTGAGCAGAAGCCGAACCCCGTCCGGATTGCCGTGGCGCCGCATGCGAATTTTCGCGCCGTCCTCGAGCGCAATGTCAAAGATCATGCTGGGGGTGGGAAGTTCGAAATGCATGTTGCGTGTTAATTGCCACAACCACATGTTACTCGATGGAGCACGGGCAGCACGCGTGCCCGAGAGAGATGTCTCCGTCAAGAATGCAGCCGCTCCGCAGACGAGAAGATCCCGCATGATAGCTGGTCCGATCATCGTCCTGCTCGCCCTCATAGGGCTCGTTGCCATTTTTGTTTGGATGGTGGACTGGGCGTCCGGCGGTGGTAAACGGAGGCGGAGCGCGCTCGACATTCTTGATGAGCGTTTCGCCAAGGGCGAGATTGACCGGGCAGAGTATGAAGAGAAGCGCAAACTGATCCGCGATAGGAGCGGAGCAAGCTAGGACGGCCGTGAGTTGCGCAGCTTCTACGGCACGTCTGAGCGTAAAGCGACGTAGGAACGCATCGCGCCCGGCTTAGGTTGGTAATCGACACGGACCGGTTTGGGGCATTCCCGCTTGGCGGTCTGCGAACCGCCGGCATGGGCCGCGCATGATGTCGAAGCTCTATACCGGTTTTCTTGTTATAGCTTCGCTATTCGCGATGGCGGCGCTAGGCATGCTGATCTTGATTGCGATCACGGATTTTAGTCGTTTGGTGGCCCCGACAAATAGCCCAGCCGGTATGAACCCCTGAGTTGGTAAGGCCAGAATCCGAGGAAGATTAGGCGCTGATCTGTTGCCTCGCGCCGCTTTCCGCCGCCGCGGTCTGTCGAAGAATCGGCTATAAGTATCCGGTTACGCTTCGCTCGCAATGACGGCTGTTGTGCTTGCCGAGCGGGTGGGAGGCGAGACCCTACCGAATCAAATCCGCCGTCTGCGAATTCGGGTAGGTTCTTTTTGCATATTCCTTCATATCTGAAATCGTCAGCGTCCGCTGAACAAATAAGTTGCCGGCATTCGCCGAAGTTAAAAACGCATCAGCAAAAACTGGCTGCGGCTT
>JBASAH010000274.1:0-8872 GCA_049650505.1 Xanthobacteraceae bacterium | reverse complement strand
ACCGCGAGGTGCCCGAGTTGGCGACGCAGCGTGCGACGTTGATCCGCAAGCGTGGCCCAGATCATAATGTCACCAATCGTCTTGGCGAAACACCGCAGGCCCCTTTCAGTTTGTAAATATCTACCCGCTTGCGCTTGCGCGTTACCTAACGCGCTCATTCAAATTCTCGCTGCATTTCGGAAAAATCGGCTGTCACCGACGCATTCCGGTTGATCCTTACTGTCTGCGAAGGCCGGTGTAGGCGAAAATTTCCCCAACACCAAACCGGCCGATTGCCAAAATCGCCACAAAGCGCTCTCAATATTGGCACCACCAGGGGGAGCGGGAAGGATGTTCAAGTCTTTAGTTGTTATCGGCGCGTTGGCTGTCGCTGCGCCGAGCTTGGCCTTGGCCCAGGGCAATTTGAACAACACGCCTGCCTCACAAAATGCAAACGGACTCTCGTCGGTTTCACAAAAAAGGACTCACCCGTTGCAGTCGCAAAGTCAACACTCCGTCTTCTTCTGGTTCGTTTTCGTAGACTTCGAAACCATTACGCTGCTTATCCCTTGGTATAGGCGGGCCCGGTCCTTCCTCGAAGAACCGAGGCGGGCTGGAAGCGGGTTGGGTCAGTTAGGGCAGCGAGGAGTAATAAGCTCGTTGATTTGATGTGGCGGCGTTGTTGCCCATTCAGTCACAGCGAGTGTTGCGTGACTGACGCCCTTCACACCAAATTTTTGGCGGCCGGGAACGGCAGGGCGTCGTTTAATACGACAGCGTCACCAGCACCCGAATGATGCCGACGAGTACGCCGACGACACAGGCCCATAGGGTAAGCCGCACATACCAGAAAGTTATTTCGGCACGAGATGCGAATCGCATATCTCAGGCACCGCAATCTTTGCCGCCACTACATTGAGTATGTGGCTTGGCCGCAACAACGGCAAGAAAGTCGTTGCAAACTGAGATACGCCGGCCCCTCGCCACAATTCACTTGGGATACTGCCGTAATTCGCTTTCGATAATGTCGGCCCCAACCTACTGAGGGTGTCGGGGGATGGGGTCAGGAGATCGGGGCCGCGCTCTCAGAGGCGAGAGCGGCCCCGATTTTATCAGCGGTGATGGTGCCGCGAGGAGCAAATTTCGTTAATCAACGAGGTTGTGATCGTTAGCGTTAATCTCGCCTAGGCCTGCCCTCTTGAATCAATTTAGCACGACTCACCAGTGCGAAATAAGTCTTGTCTCATTCGCCAAGCAACTAGGCTCTATTGACGATTTTCGCTCATATCAAAGATGAGACATTTTCAATTATGTTTAGTCGAGCGACGATCGCCAGTTTTGTTTCAACGATTCGCGTGCGAGGAAGTTAATGGCCCGCCGCCACGGCGAGCCCGAGAACCGAATCATCCGCTCCAGGTCGGCCCAAAATTGAGAGCCCGATCGGCAACCCGCCGATCTCCGCAATAGGCATGCTCAGCTGCGGAGCGCCGGTCATCCCGGCAATGCAGGTCAGCGTGATCACGGAAGCACGCAGCTTCCGCATGACGGAGCGGGGTTGGCCGGTCACCGGCGCCGGGAATGGCGTAGTCGGCAAACAAACGATTGTTTCTGGGTCGACCAGTTGTGAAAATTCGGCGCGCCGTTGGCTGCGGAACTGCGCGGCTGCCTCAAGCCCGTCGTTATCGACGTGCGTGCCGCGCAAGAAATTGTCCGCTACTTCGAAAGCAAAGCGCGGATTATGCCGGTCGATCCATTCGCCGAAGGTGGCCCAGGCTTCCCGGCCTTGAAGCGCGCCCTGATGCAGCGTCCATTCAGACAGCGGCGCTAACGAAATCGGGCGTATTTCGCGGCTGCCCACCAGGTCTGCGAGACGATCGACGGCAGGCGCGAGCGCCGCACGCGTTTGGACGTCCGCCATCGCAAATGCATCTTCGGCGACGATCAGCCGGCGCACACGAGGCGCGCGCTCGGCATTGTCGCCGAGCAGGACTCCGGCGATTTGCGCAAGGAGCTCCGGCGTGCGCGCGAACCACCCGATCGTGTCGAAACTTGGCGCCTGTGGCAGTACGCCTTCGAACGGCAGCCGCCCGTGGCTCGGGCGCAGTCCGTAAATGCCGCAAAAACTCGCTGGCACCCGCACCGAGCCGCCAGTGTCCGTCCCCAAAGCAAAATCGACGAGTTCACCGGCGACCGCAGCGGCCGACCCGCTTGACGAACCTCCTGGCACGCGCCCGGGAGCTCTCGGATTGATAGGCGTGCCGTAATGCGCGTTTTCGCCGAAGATGCCGCGAGACAGCTCATCAGTATGTGTCTTGCCGACAATCGTGGCGCCGGCATCGAGCAGCTTCTGCACGACTGGCGCCGTCCGTCGCGCCGGTTCATGCGAAGCATGCCAGTCCGGATTCCCGCCGCCGGTTACGTAACCGGCGATGTCGAAGAGGTCTTTTATGGCACAGGTCAATCCGGCAAGCGGGCCCGCCGCGGCTCCGGTGAGGCGATCCGGGCCGTGCTTACAGAACGCGTTGTAAGGGTCGCGCACGTTCAAGCCTGCGAGGCAGTTGCACCGAATGGTGGCCAGCGAAGCGGGTTCATGGCTTGGACGACCTTCGCTGTAGCCAGGATTTTCGGCTCGGCAAAGCGGGGCCCAATAATCTGGATTCCAATCGGAAGTCCGGCCGCGGTCAGGCCGCACGGCACCGAGGCCGCCGGAAGACTGCTCAGCGTTACCAGAAAAGTCGAGGCAATCCAGTCGATGTAATTCGTCATTTTCCGGCCGGCGATGGTGTGCGGATAATTTTGCTCGACCGGGAATGGTGGGACCGGCGTAGTCGGCGTAAGCAAAAGGTCAAACCGTTCAAACAAGGTGCGCCAACGATGCCACAGCTCCGCGCGTTTGCGCTCGGCACCGGCGACGTCGGAGATAGTGAGCTTCAGGCCGGCCTCGATGTTGCCTTTGAGGTTCGGTTCAAATCTTTCGGTGTCATTTAAATATTCGAAAAACCGCGCGATCATCGTCAGGCCGCGCAATACCAGATAGGCATCGCGCCCGTCCGCCAGCGAAAATTCCAGTTCGTCGACGGTCGCGCCGCAGTCGACCAGACGCTTGGTCGCGGTTCGGCATGCATCGCTGATTTCCGGATCGATACCGGTCCCCGCGATATCGGCGGCATAGCCAATCCTCACATTTTTCAGATCGTGGGATTGCGCCACTGCGGCCAGCGGACTTTTCCAGGGCGCCCTTACTGCAATGGGTGTCAGCCCGCTATCATCGATCATCGCCTCAAGTAGCAGGGCAGCATCCTCGGCAGTGCGCGCCATCGGTCCGTGTACGGTGCCGACATCCCATGGCAATGGCGTGGGAAATCGAGGCACGAGTCCGGCGGTAGGTCGCAACCCGACCACGCCACAAAACGCAGCCGGCACCCGCAATGAACCGCCAAAATCCGTTCCCTCGGCGAGCGCCACCATCCCCGACGCCAGTGCCGCCCCGCCGCCACCTGTCGAGCCGCCAACGCTCAAGGCAAGATTCCAGGGATTGCATGTGGCGCCGAACAATCGGTTGACGGTGTTTGCGCCGGCGGCAAATTCGGGCGTATTGGTCTTGCCGATAACGATCGCGCCGGCTTGTTTGATCCGCGCCACCACCGCCGCATCCTCGGTCGGCACGTGATCGGCATGGAGTGGCGACCCGAATGTGGTGCGAATACCCGCTGTCGGCGTCACGTCTTTGATACCGATAGGCAATCCATGAAGTAAACCAATCTCCTCGCCCGCCATGACGGCCCGTTCTGCGCGCTTAGCGGCGGCCATCGCCGAGTCGGCAGCGAGGGTACAGATCGCGTTGATTTTGGGATCGAGGCGCTCAATCGCTTCCAGGTGCGCTTGCAACAGCTCGACCGGGCTGATGGTTTTGGCGCGAATCAAACGCGCCTGCTCTGTCGCCGAGCACCGGTTCAGTTCATCGGCGACGCTCATTGGATTATTTCCCGGGTTTGCTCTATCGCGCACAACTACATAGGCTTGACGCGGCTTCGCCGCCTGATTTCCTCGATGACAATGCTGTTGTCCATTTCGCCATCGCCATGGCGGACACAGGCTTCGAGCACCGCAGTGTGCACCGCAAGGAGCGGCAGCTCCTGTCCAACACTGTCCGCCTGTTCAATCATGAGGCGGGCGTCTTTGAGCGTCTGCCGTACGCGGCCTTCGGCAGTAAAGTCGCCCGCCACCATTTTCGGTCCTTTGGTGTCCATGACCTGCGAAGCGGCTGCCGAGGTACGCGCCACTTCGAGAAACGCCGCGGGGTCAAGGCCAAGCCGCGCGGCAAAGACCAGGCCCTCGGCAAGCGCAAGCCGGTTGAGGCCAAGAATAAGATTGATCGCGAGCTTGGCGCGGCCGGCGTCGCCGATCTTGCCAATGTGAAAGCGTTTCGGGAATAGTGCATCCAGCACCGGTGCCGCGATCTGCGCGATATCAACCTCGCCGCCAATCAGCCCGACGCCGTCGCCTTGGCGGACCTGCGCGCTGGTGCCGGATACCGGCGCTTCGAGAAAGCGAATCTGCGCTGCCACCCGCGCCCCCAGTTCGGCAATGCGATCCGGATCGCAGGTGCTGGTACAGATTACGATCTTGCCTGCAGCGGCGGGCAGGAGTTCGCGTTCGACGACCTCCTCGACCTGATCGGTAGAAAATACCGCGAGCACGATCGGATTGCACTGCCGCGCTATGTCGGCGAGTGCTGCAGCGCGCCCGCCGATTTGCGCAAGACGCTCGTTCCTTGCCGCAACAATGTCAAATCCGATGACGCCAAATCCCGCGGCGATCAGGCGGCGGGCATAGCCCTCTCCCATCAGTCCGACGCCGATCAATCCGACGGGTGTTTGGGGAGGCATTTGATTTGCTCACTCCTGATGCAACAGCACAATACCTTTGTCTTTGTTTTAAAGGCACAGCCATTCGCCGCTATTCCAGCGGCGCGATTTTTAGTTCGCGCGCCACGCCATCGAGATTCTCGCGCAGCGCCTTGGGCATCGGAATGCCATGCGCGCGCCGGTCCAGGCGTTTGCCGTGGCTCTGTTCGCCCGGCAGCCAGATCCGTTCGACGTGCGGGAGCCGCTGCGAATGACGGATGTCGCGAATGAGACCGTCGACAGTCTTCTTGAACTCCGCCGGCGGCATAAAAGCCTCGATCGACAGCGCCATAATCGCTTGCCCGGTATTGGTCGCTTTCCCGGTTTCTTTGACAAAATCGATGACCTCGCGGCCGACCGCCGCGCGATTCAACGCGCCGGCGATTAGAGCGATGATCAGGCTTAAGCCGTATCCTTTGTAATCGCCGATCGGCAGCAGATGGCCTTCATCGGCGCGCTTGGGATCGGTCAGCGGTTTCCCCTCGCGGTCAATCATCCAGCCGACCGGCATCGGCTCGCCGCGCTGCGCTTTGAGCCGCACTTTGCCGTAGGCCGCGACTGTCGGCGCCATGTCGAGCACAATTGCCGGCTCCTCAAGCGCCGGGACGGCAACTGCCATTGGATTGGTGCCAAGCAGGCTTTCGCTGCCGCCCCATGGTGGCAAATGGTTGTTGCTGCCGACGGCGAAATATAACCCGATCATGTCGTGCTCGAGCGGCAGCGTGACGTAGAGCGCCGCCGGCCCGGCGTGATTGCTCATACGCGCGCCGACCCAGCCGATACCGTTTGCCTTGGCTTTTTCGATCGCCAAGAACGCCGCACGGCGCATCACCAGATGGCCCATGCCGTTATCGCCGTCGATCAGCGTAACGGCCGCGCGGTCGCTGATCACGCGGATGTTTGGCTCGGCATTGATGCCGCCGGCGCGCAGCCGCTTCACGTAAAGCGGCAGCCGGATCACGCCATGGGTATCGCTGCCGCGCAAATCCGCTTCAACCATCAAGCCTGCAACGGCCTGCGCGTCATCCTTCGGCAAGCCGGCGGCGATGAAAGCGCGCGTCACGAAAGCTGTAAGCTGGGTAGCCGACACGCGAGTATCCCCAGCCTTTTCCTTGATGCCTGCGTGCTGATCCATCCCAACTCACCCTCTCGTCATGCGCGCATGCGCGGGAAGAACGCTGGTACATGCCCGGCTCAGATCATAAGATCAATCACTATGGCCACAGCGACTGCCGAAAAAATCATGACCCTGGACGCCTGTTTTGGCACATACCCGCATACGGCCCCGCTCAAGAGCGGCGCCATTAGCTCCGACCGCGTCGCCTTCCGCTTCAACGAGGTCGAGCCGATCAACAAAGCCTTCCTCATGATGGTTCGGCAGGGGAAGTTCGATGTCAGCGAAATGGCGCTTGCCACTTATTTGCAAGCCAAGGCCTATGGCAAGCCGTTGACGCTTCTGCCGGCGACGATGATGGGCCGCTTTCAGCATGGCACCATGTTTTACAATTCCGAGCGCGGAACGGTGACGCCGGAAAGCTTGCCTGGCCGCCGCGTTGGCGTGCGCGCTTTCTCGCAGACCACCGGCGTGTGGCTGCGCGGTATCTTGTGGAAGGATTACGGGCTTGATCTCGGCACGGTGAAATGGGTGACGTTCGAGGACGCCCACGTGCCGGAATATCGCGATCCGCCCGGCGTCGAACGCGCCGCCCCTGCCAAGGACATGACGAAAATGCTGCTCGACGGGGAACTCGACGCGGCGATCTTTGGCGGCAACATCCCAAGCGATCCGCGGCTCAAAAGCGTCATTGCCGAACCGGAGGCGGCCGCAAAGGAATGGTACAAGAAACACGCGACCGTGCCGGTCAATCACATGGTCGTGGTCAAGAGCGCGCTCGCCAAATCTGATCCCGGCGCGGTGCGGGAAATCTTCCGGATGCTGCAGGCTGGCAAAAAAGCGGCAGGCCTGCCGAAGCCCGGCGCCATCGACACGATACCGTTCGGCTTCCAAGCGCTGAAACCGGCGCTCGAATTGATGTCGAGTTACGCGCTGGAAATGAAAATCATCCCGCGACGATTTTCGGTCGAGGAATTGTTCGACGACGCCACTCGGGCTCTGTAGGTCTCGACCCTGGTGGACTCCACTCTCGTGGGCGCAAAATTTTTCCATTTTATCTTCAATGACTTATGCAGTTGAAAAAGGCTTTGACATAAAGATGATATCTTTAGTATTTTACGCGAAAGCAAAGTTCTGACCCGCGACCGCATGAGACAAGTAAGCAAAATGCCGCTTGAGGCCAGCAAGAGCTCGACCACGCGCATCATGCTGGCGGGGCGCTCGTCTTCCTTGTCCGCGCAAGTCGTCGCCGAGGTACGCGACGCGCTATTTGCCAAGCGGTTGCGGCCCGGCGATTTCCTCGGCACCGAAAAAGATCTGGCAGCGCGGTTTAGCGCAAGCCGCATTGTCGCGCGCGATGCGTTACGCACGCTGGAAGCGCTCGGTATTGTCGAAATCCGCATGGGCAAAGGCGGCGGCGCGCGCATCGCGCACGGCAATCCGCGCCTGTTCGCCGAAGCGCTCGCCGTGCAGCTCGACCTCACCGGCGTGAGCGCGGCCGAAATCATGGATGCACAACGCGCCATTGAGACGCTTGGCGCCGAACTCGCCGCCGAAAACGCCACGCCGCAGGATATCGAAAAATTGCGCCGGTTGTTGCGTGAAGCCGAAGCGGCGATCGGCGATCTCGACGAATTCACACGGCTGTCGCGCGATTTCCATCTCGCCGTGGCCGAGGCCTCGCACAATCGGGTCATTCTGGTGCAGCTCATCTCGCTCGAGCACGTCTCGTGGCCACGCCGCAACGTCACCGCCACGCCGAAACTGGCAAGCCACATCCTGGAAATTCACACCAAGCTTGCCGACTTGATCGAGCTTCGCGACCCGAGCGGTGCGCGGGCCTTGATGGATGATCACGTCAAGATGATCCGCGCGCGTCGCGTCGCGGAGCGCGGCCAAGGGGGCCAGTCGCGGCGCAACGGTCACTTCAACGCCTGCTGATGAAAAGGGAGAACGTCATGGCAAAATTCATCATCGAACCGCATTTCCGCCTGCAGGAATGGGTGGCGGAAGAGAAAGGCTACTTCCGCGACGAGGGTCTTGATTACGAATTTCGCGAACTGGTGCGCGCAACCGGCGGCAAGATTCACGACAAGGGCGACAAAGTCGGGGCGTTCCAGTCGTTCGAAGAAGGCCGCAAGTCCAACGTAAGCTGCGCTTGCCACTGGACCGTCAACGTTGCCGCATCCAAGGGCATCGGCCGTATGTATACCGACGTGTATTCGGTGTCGCCCGCCGGCATTTACGTCGCGCCCGATTCGCCGGTGAAATCGCCGGCCGATCTAGCCGACGTGCCGATTTCGGTCGGTTATCAGTCCGGCAGCCATTATGCGACTGTGCAGGCGCTGGAACCATATCTCAAACCCGAACAGATCAAGCTGAACTATGCCGACGGCATGTTGTTCAAGCGCATGGAACAGCTCATCGAGGGCAAGGCGCCTGCGGTCAGCCTGTTCAGTGGCCCGTACTACTTCGTCGAGCAGCTCGGCTTCCGCAAAGTCATCGACACGACCTTCATGATTGCTACCATGATCCATGGCGACCCCGATCCGGAAGACTTGAAAAAATTCTTCCGCGCGCTGCGCCGGGCGCAACGCGACATCGACCTGCGGCCGGAGCTGTACACGCATTATTATAAAAGTGAATTCCCCGAGCGCTTCCACGCCCTAGTGGACACGCGGCGCTGGGGCCCCGGTGAACGCCTAGTGTTCGAGCCCTACACCAAGGAAGTCTATGAACAATCGTTCGAGTGGATCGCCGCGCATGGCATTTTTGCCGATAGCGGCATGGGCAGCGGCGATTATGAGAAGGCGACTCTGTCGCTGAACGCATAATCGCGACAACGCGTCGCGCCGGCGACGCGGATGGAAAC
>JBASAH010000273.1:0-9687 GCA_049650505.1 Xanthobacteraceae bacterium | reverse complement strand
GCGATGGTGTTCGCCGCGGGCTTTGCCGAGGTCGGTGAACAGGAGATGCAGGACGAAATCGCGACCATGGCGCGCGACGGCGGCCTCGCCATCGTCGGACCCAATTGCCTCGGCGTCACCAACAACGTCGACGGCATGATGCTGCACATGCTGTATGCGCAGGAGGCATTGCGCGGCGTCACCGATGGCGTCGCCATCATCGGCCAGAGCGGCGGCTTGCTCGGTCACTTCCAGCGCGCATGCGACGGTCGCGGTATTCCGTTGTCCTACGTGATTTCGACCGGCAACGAGGCGGGCCTCGATACTACAGACTTTCTGGATTTTCTGATCGACGATCCCTCGACCCGCGTGATCGTGGCCTATTGCGAAGAGATTAGACGGCCGCAAACTTTTTTGGCCGCGCTGCGGCGGGCGCGTGCCGCCAATAAGCCGTTGGTGCTGATGCTGGTGGGCCGCAGCGCCAAAGCCCGCAAGGCAGCGCTATCCCACACCGGTGCGCTGGTCAGTGACCTCGCCACAGTCCGCACGCAGGTGGAGGATGTGGGCGCCATTGTCGTAGCCACGATGGACGAGACCATGGATCTCGTCGCCATCTTGCAGCGTTTTCCAGTGCCGCCCGCGAAAGGCCCCGGGATTCTTACCGCATCAGGCGCATACGTTGCGCTGACGAACGACCTTGCCGAGGAAATAGGTCTCGATTTACCGGAGCTCGAAGCTACGACGCTGAAGACGATCAAAGAAACACTCCCATCGTACGGCAATTTCGGTAACCCATTGGATACCACGGCCGGGTTCTCGCCCGAGATGCTGCCCATCGTCACGAAAGCGCTCATCGAGGATCCCAACGTCGGCATGCTGTTCATTTCGTTCCCGATCAGGACAGCGGTACCTGTAAAGGCCTTCAACGAGGGCATGGCGCACTCGTCTAAGCCCAAGGTGATGGTCGCGCTCGGCGACACTTGGCCGCTGGCTGACGATGTGGAGGCGGCGGTGAAGGAAAGCTCCGCCGTGTTCTCCCGCTCGTCCGATCGCATGCTGCGCGCCATCGCGCTCTACACCAGATACGGGCGCAATCTCGCTCGCCCGCGCCCGACCGTCCCGTCTCCACTAATTCCAGCCCTTCCGAAACTCGGTCGCGGCGCGCAGCCGGAATGGCTCGGCAAAAAGCTAATTGCCGCGGCCGGCATTCGTATTCCCGACGGCGCGCTGGCGCGCACAGCGGGCGAAGCGGCCACTCTCGCCAAGCAAATTGGCTATCCGGTAGTCCTAAAAGCGCAGGCCGCGTCCTTGCCGCACAAGACCGAAGTGGGCGGGGTAGCGCTTAATCTCACCAACGAGGCCGCGGTGCGCGCCGCTTGGGATGCGATGATGCGCAACGTGAAACATGCCGCGCCAAACACGAAGCTTGATGGTGCGCTAATCGAGAAAATGTCGCCGCGTGGTATTGAGGTCATGGCCGGCGCTAAACGCGATCCGAGTTGGGGAACAGTGCTGTTGCTCGGCCTCGGTGGGATCTGGGTCGAGGCGCTCGCCGACCTGCAGGTGTTGCCGGCGACCGCTGATAAAGCGCAAATTATAGAAGCGCTCGGCAAGTTGCGCGCCGCAAAGCTTCTGATCGGGATGCGCGGTGCGCCGCCCGCCGACCTTACGGCCGTGGCAGAGGTCGTGTTAGCAATCGGCGGGTTGATGCAGAGCGTTCCCGAAATAACCGAGATCGACATCAACCCGTTGACGGTGCACGCCAAAGGCGACGGTGCGACGGCGCTCGACGCTTTGATAGTCGTCGGCTAGCGGGTCTCTACGCGACCTTGACTTTTAGATGCGGGAACATCGCCTGCAACGCCTCCGCGTCCATCTCAGTCTTGAACTTATGCCGATCTTTGAGCGCCACGGCCTTTTGTGCCGCCGGCCGCGCACTGATTTCGTCGACCAGCCGCTTCAAATTCGAAGATTTCTCCCAGGCGCCATCGCCGAGCACGATGGGAATAAGTCGTGCCCACCCCCAGACGCTCATGTCAACGATCGTGTAAGTGTCGCCGAGCATGTATTTCCGTTTAACAAGGCGTGCATTGAGAATGCCAGCATGTCGCTGCGCTTCAAACGCATAACGATTGATGGCGTAAGGGATCTTTTCGGGCGCATAATTTCGGAAGTGCACGGATTGCCCGAAATAAGGGCCGACACCTGAGGACACGAAGAACATCCATGACAAGAGTTCCGCGCGTGCTTTGTCGGTCATGGCGGGTAGGAATTTTCCGGTCTTCTCCGCGAGATAAAGCAGGATCGAGCTGGAATCGAAGACAGCAACATCCCCATCAACAATTGCGGGCAGCTTGGCATTTGGATTGATGGCAAGAAATTCCGGCTTGTACTGCTCGCCTTTGCGTGTGTCGATTGGAATAGGCTCGTAAGGCGTCCCCGTTTCTTCCAAAAACAGCGCGACTTTGGTGGGATTTGGTGCTCCGCTGTAATAAAATTTAAGCATATTTGTCTCCTTCGCATAGGCCTGATCTCGATAGCATTCGCAGCCCGGTATGTCTTATCGGTGGCCACACCAGGGGTCCTGGATCATCGCTTGTCAATCTGGAGCAGAGTGAGCATTTGGGGAACACTGGATGCGCTACTGTTGCTTACTCTGTAAGCAACAGCCGGAGAGGAGTTGGGCGGAAATGGCACCCTTAAAGCGCCAGATGCACCTCGGTGTCTTTTGGCTCGGTACGGGAAACCACATCGCCGGCTGGCGCTGCGAAGGCGCGGCGACCAGCAACAATAGTTGGCCTCTAGTCGTCGCCGGAGTGCAGACTGCCGAACACGGAAAGCTCGATCTGTTCTTTATTTCCGATTCAGTGGTTATGGATCCTGGCGATCACCCGTCATTTGTCTCCCGGTTCGAGCCAACGACCTTGGTCGGCGCGTTAAGCGCGGTCACTCGATATATCGGGTTGGGCGCGACGGTATCGACCAGCTTCAGCGAGCCCTTCAATGTTGCGCGCGTGTTCGGGACGCTGCAGCATCTTAGCAGCGGTCGCGCGGCTTGGAATGTTGTTACCAGCTCACATGATGCTGCGGCTCGAAACTTCAGCAGAGAACGACTCGACGAGCATGATCTACGCTATGATGTTGCCAACGAATTCGTTGATGTCGTCAAAGGCCTATGGGACACCTGGGGGGAGGGGGCCATCGTTGCCGATAAGGCAACAGGAATATTTCTTGACAAGTCCAAGGTGCGCTCACTCGACCACAAAGGACGTTTTTATTCGGTCAAGGGTCCACTAAACATCGACCGTTGTGCGCACGGGCACCCGCTGATCATTCAGGCCGGTGGCTCGCCAGCCGGGCAGGAGCTTTCTGCGCGTACTGCCGATATCGTGTTTTCGGTGGTCAACGGCGACAAAGGTTCAGCCAAATCCGCCTATGACGGCCTCAAGCAGCGTACCGCCAAATATGGCCGCACTCCTGATGACATATCCATCTTGCCCGGCGTAATGCCGATCATCGCCGAGACCAACGAAAAGGCGAAGGAGCAGCTCGACCGGCTGCAAGGTTGGCTGACTCCGACCAATGCGCTCAGCCTGGTTTCGCAACGCATCGGTTATGACATCTCTGGCTATCCTCTCGATGGCCCAATCCCCGATTTCTCAGAGCCGACTGAGCGCGGTCGTGCCTTTTCAAAAGCGCTTCTCGAAATGGCGCGTCATGAGAAAATGACATTGCGCGACCTTTACAACGTGACTGCCGCGGCGCGTGGTCATTGGGTCATCTACGGCACACCGCGGCGGATCGCTGATATCTTCGAGGAGTGGTTCACAGGTGGGCTGGCCGACGGTTTTATAGTCATGCCGGCCTATTTCCCCGGCGCTTTCGAGGATTTCACTAATCTGGTCGTGCCCGAATTGCAGCGGCGAGGTCTTTTCCGACGAGATTATATCGGTCCGACTTTACGTGACCATTTTTGGGCTAAAGGCAGGCAGGGCGTGAGCGAATAAATGGGTTCAAATTCGAAAAGTGATTCGAACAAAACGTTCACGGAGAAAAGAACCCAGTAGCCTCAACCAAAGATATCCGTTGCAATTCCAATATCTAAGCCGAGGACTACCTATTGCCTGGACTGGAGAGAGTTGTTTTGCAGTATCACTCCCTCCGCCACCCGTCGCCCCTTGGGGGGTTCGGGTGGCAGGCCACCAACGTTGAAGGGGCGAAGGTGTCTCCCGAAGCTCCGTGGGAGCGCAGGGAGACTTTCATCGCTTGTGGTACGAATATCGATCGGCTTTGAGCGCGCGCAATTTTCAATCGAAGCGCGCAGCATCGTTTGCCGGGAGCGATAGCGGGAAAAACGACGCGTCGGCTTGCGTCCTTCCCGCGCGGCGGACCAAGAGACGCAATTCGCGCGCGCCGAACATTGCGGTTGAAAAAAATCGATCACGCGGAATGTAACGAGCGACGCGAGCAATTCTTCGCGCGGGTATTGCGGCAGGCCGACAAGGATGGCTGCTTCGATTACGCCGAGGCTGCCGGGCGCATGACTGACGATGCCAAGAAGCGTCGCCGTCACGAACACGACAAGCACCGTGGCGAAGCTCACGTCCGGACTTGCCGGCAGCAGCATGTAGATCGAGAGCGAAGCGAGAACGCGATCGAGCGCGCCGATGCCGATCTGTAACAGCGTGCCGCGTAAGCTTGGCAGTGCGATTCGCCAGTTGTCGCGACCGACCATGCGGCGTCCGCCGCCAAGCCAAACCAGATAACAAAGGAGCGTGAGAATTGCGGCCAAGCCGATCAGCCGGTTAAGCGAATCCGGCAAGTGATCGACTGCACTCAAGCCCTGCGGTGCATAGGCCGTGGCGGCGCCCAGCACCACGATATTGCCGAGCCAGTAGGTCATGCCGGTGAAGAAGGCGATCTTCGCAATGTCGAAGACATTCATCTGCCAGAAGGAATAGACGCGAAACCGCAATAGTGCACAGGTCAGTGTCGCGGCGCCGAGCGAATGACCGATTGTGTAGCTTGTGAAACTTGCAAAAGCGACGACGCGTAGCGGGACATGGCGCTTGCCAATCGTGCGCAGCGCGAAGAGATCGTAGCAGACAAGATTGCTGTAGCCCGCGACGACGAGCGCCGTGGCGATGAGTATCCGCCAAGGCGATTGGGCTTCGAGCGCGGCGATGACCTTGCCGAGCTCGATATCGCGCAACAAGTGATAAAGCACGGCCGCGGCGGCGCTCACGATCGTGACGCTGATCGCGATGCTGACCCAACTCCGCCCGGCGCCGCGGATGATTGTCTGCGCAAATAAACGCGGTGGTGCCAGGACGAATAAAACTCCGCAAAGCCGAATCGCTGCGGCAAAATCCCATTTGTCGGTGACAGGATTGTTACGACTAGGCATCGGGGCGGGTGCCCTGGCAGCCGCCGCCGCCCGCACCGTCATACGAATGAGATATGAAATGGCAATTGTTGTCGCATGCGATTCGAGATTGCGGCAGCGGCACGACCGCGGCCGAAGACGGCGCCATGAAAGTACTGGTCGCGACGGACGCGTGGCGTCCGCAGGTCAACGGCGTCGTACGCACGTTAGGGGCGCTGGCCCGCGCCGCCGGCAAGCTCGGCGTCGAAATCGAATTTCTGTCACCGGAAGGTTTCTGGACGTTTCCGGTGCCAACCTATCCGGGTTTGCGGCTGGCGCTTCCGGGCCGCAAAAGCATCGCCGCGCGCATCGAACGCGCCAATCCCGATGCCATTCATGTCGCGACCGAGGGGCCGATCGGCTACGCGGTGCGGAACTACTGCATAAAAGCTGGGCGGCCGTTCACCACCAGCTACACCACGCGATTCCCGGAATATATCGCCGCGCGCTCGCCTGTTCCGCAGGATTGGGTCTATCGCGCGCTACAGCGCTTCCACGCCGCTGCGGCCGTGACCATGGTGGCTACGCCATCGCTGATGAATGAGCTTTCCGGCCGGGGTTTCGCCAATCTCGGCATGTGGACCCGCGGTGTCGACGTCGATCTGTTCCGGCCGGACCGCGCGATCGATCTCGATTTCCCGCGGCCGATTTTCATGACCGTTGGCCGGGTGGCCGTGGAAAAAAACCTGCCGGCGTTTCTGTTGCTCGATCTGCCCGGCAGCAAAGTGGTGATCGGCGCTGGCCCGCAGCAGGCCGAACTCAAACGGCGATTTCCAGGGACCAAATTTCTCGGCCAGCTCGACAATGGGATTCTCGCCGCGCATCTGGCGGCGGCCGATGTCTTCGTGTTTCCGAGCCTGACCGACACGTTCGGCATCGTCCAGCTCGAGGCACTGGCGAGCGGCGTTCCGACCGCGGCTTTTCCGGTCACCGGGCCGCGCGACGTCATCGGCAATAATCCAGTAGGCGTATTGAACGAAGACCTGCGCGTCGCCTGCATGCAGGCGCTATGGATTTCGCGGGAGGCCTGCCGCGAATTCGCCTTGCGCTATTCGTGGGAAAATAGCGCACGCCAATTCATCGCCCATGCGCGCAAAGTCGCCCTTGGCGCCATCGGCGAAGCGATGGCCACGCCGCCACTCGCCCAACCGGCGTCCGATTCCGAAGCACAAACCCTCGTGCCTGGCTGCAATAGAAGCCCGACAAGGATGACGCATGAACAATCTGCCTGATCATGATCTCGACAAATCGACCGTGACCAAAGCCTATGCCCGCTGGGCGCCGGTTTATGATCTCGTGTTCGGAGCGGTGTTCGAGCGCGGCCGCCACGCCGCCATCGCGGCGGCAGAGCGGATCGGCGGCCGCATCCTCGAGGTCGGCGTCGGCACTGGAATTTCGCTGCCGCACTATTCCAAGAACTGCCGGCTGTGCGGCATCGATATTTCCGCGCCGATGTTGCGCAAAGCGCAGGAACGGATCGCCGAACTAAAGCTTACTCATGTCGAAGGGCTTTGGGTCATGGACGCCGAGCATTTGTCCTTCCCCGATGAGTCCTTCGATGTGGTGGTCGCGCAATATGTCATCACGACGGTACCCAATCCGGAAGCTACGCTTGACGAATTCGCGCGCGTGTTAAAGCCTGGCGGCGAAATCGTCCTGGTCAGTCGCGTCGGCGCCGAGGCCGGCTTGCGGCGCTCGCTCGAGCATTGGTTCCAGCCCGCCGCGCGCAAACTCGGCTGGCGTACGGAGTTTTCTTTCGTGCGGTACGCGCGCTGGGCGGCAAAAACCTCCGGCATGCGCTTGATCGAGCGCCGCGCCATGCCGCCTTTCGGACATTTCAATCTGATCCGCTTCGGCAAAGACGGTGCGGCAAGTCGGGTTATCGAATCCGAGCCGATGCGCGCTGCGGGCTAATCCTCCCACATCCGCCCCGGTCACAGGGGATTCGCCTGTCACAAGGGATTCATCGAATCGCAATATCCAGACCCAACGGTCGCTCGGCATTGGGCCAGCCTAAGGTGGCGCTCGACACAAGGACGAGACGAATGGAAAATTTTCGTGACGCGCTACGGACTCAACGCTGGGACGATCATCGCTACTATCACCACAGCCGAATCAACCAAACGCTGCACCTCGTCAGCGCGGTAAGTTTCCTGTTCTCCTATGTGATGATCTTCAAGGATCCGGCGATCTCGGCGCTGGCCGGTTGGCTCGTCGCGATGACCACGCGGCAGACCGGACATTTTTTCTTTGAGCCGAAAGATTATGACGCGGTGAATAGGGCCACGCATGAGTACAAGGAAGAGATCAAGGTCGGATATAATCTGCGTCGCAAGGTGGTACTGCTGACGATCTGGGCGCTGGCGCCGTTGCCGCTTTACTTCGATCCAAGCTTTTTCGGTGTATTCGCGCCAGCCGCCGACAAGACGGGCTTTGTCCGGCAGGTGGCGATGATCTGGCTCGCGCTCGGCATCGGCGGCGTGCTGTTCCGCACCGTGCAGTTGTTCCTCGTCAAGGACGTTCAGACCGGCCTCGTTTGGGCAACTAAAATCCTCACCGATCCGTTTCACGACATCAAGCTCTACCACAAGGCGCCGTTTGCGCTTTTGCGGGGCGAGCTGATCGATCCGGGCATCGGCCGGCACCGTTGGGATGAGGATGACGCCGAAGAGGCTGAAGAAGCGCCGCGCTTCACTTGATCGAGAAGCTGCCTCTATTTTTGGCGCGCGCCGCGCAGTGACAACAAGCGATGGGCGATGATCTCCTTGAGCACCGCCCGTCTGATGGTCCGGTTGCTCGCGGCAGGATCGTGCCACCACCAGTCGTCCCGCTGCATGGCGCTGACCGCGGCCACGAAACGGTCGGCGACGGCGCCGAAATCGGCATCGCTGTAATTGAGGCTGAAGATCAGCCGTCCCGTGCCGATCCAGCTCAGCATCAGCCCTTCGGCGCGCAAGTAATATTGCAGCATCCAGTTGTAGCGGGACGGCTGCGTGTAGCAGACGGTCCAGATCGACGACAGATTGACCATTCGTACCGGCAGGTTGGCCGCCGCAAGACGCGTATTGAGTGCGCGGGCGCGTGCGTTCCAGACGCCGTCGAGATCGCAATAGAGCGCATCGATGTCAGGCGCGTTGAGCGCGTGCAAAAATTCGTTCATTGCGGCCATGACGGAAGGGTGCGAATTGAACGTGCCGCGGGCGAGACAAATGTCGGCCGGCCGATCGTCGCGGTAACGTTTCATCAGATCACGGGGTCCGCAAACGACGCCGACCGGCAGGCCGCCGCCGAGCGTCTTGCCATAGGTAACGAGGTCGGCCCGCACGCCGAAATATTCCTGGGCGCCGCCCTTGGCCAGTCGAAACCCGACGAACACCTCGTCGAAGATCAAGACGATGTTCCGCTCGCTGCAGACCGCGCGGAGCTTTTTGAGCCAGTCGGTATAGCGGGCCTTATCGAAATGCGCGCTGCGCCCACTATCGATCAGCGCCGAATCGCTCGGCGGCGCGGTGTTGATATGCATCGCTTGCAGCGGATTAACCAGCACGCAGGCGATGTTGCGCCGTTTGCGCAACACCTGCAGCGTGCGGTCGGACAGCTCGCTGAGCGTGTAGGTTTGCCGCTCCGTCATCGGGTTGCCGATACCGGGCTGCACGTCGCCCCACCAGCCATGATAGGCGCCGCTGAAACGCACGACATGCGAGCGGCGGGTGTGATAGCGCGCGAGCCGCACGGCCTGCATCACAGCTTCCGTTCCCGACATGTGAAACGAAACTTCGTCGAGCCCGGAAATATCCTTCAGCATTTGCGCATTCTCGGCGACGACCGGATGATACGAGCCAAGCACCGGGCCGAGGTCGCGCACACGTGCCGCGCCGCGCTCGATCGTGTTCTTGTAGAAGTCGTAGCCGAGCAGATTGACGCCATACGAGCCGGTGAGGTCATAAGCCAAATTGCCGTCGAGATCGGTCAGCGTCACGCCGCGCGAGGATTGCACAAAGCTCGCGGAAGGCAGGTGCGCCCGCACGATGCCGCGATATTGGAACGGCACGCGATGCGCGGCGGTGAACTGCAGATCGGACAGCGCCTGCGCCGCCTCGGCGGTGCAGCGAATGGTCTCCGCGAAGCGCGTGCCGTAAAATTCCGAGAGCCGCTCGAATCCGGCGCGCCGCCGCGCGGCGATGTCCGCTGGCGCGCCATCGCAACAGAAAAAACGTTCAATGTCGTATTGGTAGAACGGCACAAAGCGGGCGAGGCGGCGGGCGATGCGCGCATGGCCGGCG
>JBASAH010000272.1:0-1704 GCA_049650505.1 Xanthobacteraceae bacterium | reverse complement strand
CGACTGGAGCTTGAGCAATACGCGGCTGCACCGGTTGCGGCTGAGCCGGCTGGCTCGCCGGTTGTGCCGCTCCGCTATTTTGCCCCGGCGAAATGACGCGTGCCGCGAGAGCGATGATTGAAGACGGTCCGGCGGCTTTCTGCGCCGCTACGACGCCGACCGCCGCAAGTCCCAACGTCACCAAAGCCGCAATGACAGCTACTACGACGCGCATCGCGTCCTCCACCGTGGTTCTTGTTAAGCGTGCTTAAAGTGAAGGCGCAATCGCGCGGGGAGTCAATGAAAACCGCAGTGGAAAGATCGAGAAACCCCCTTTGTGGTTTCTACGACCCATAGGGCGCTAATTCCCTGGTTCCATTCGGTTAGGAAGTGAGTCAATGGCCGAATTTATCGTGCCAACTGGGCAGTGGGTCCTCTGGCAGAGCCCGCGCCACAAAAACGCCGCGGGCAATGGCGCGCGCGACCACATTTGCGGCGAGCGTTCCGAGTTGCGCCAATGCGAACACCGGCTCGGCCAATGGCCGGCGGCCGGTAGCAGCCGCGAACAGAGTGTCGCCATCGAGCGGGCTGTGGACCGGATAGATGGCGCGCGACATGCCCGATTGTCCCATGACGGCCAGACGATTCGCTTGCGCCTTGGTCAAAATGGCATCGGTGGCTACCACGACGAGGGTTGTATTGGCGCCGGGGACGCCTTTGATGACCGGCTGCAGCATTTGCGGCGAGAATCGCTCCGGCAGGCCGCGGCCGCCGAATTCCGCGCCAATTTCAAACGGAGCTGCCCAAAACCAGGGTCCATCTCCGACAACGACGCTACCGACCGCATTCACCGCAGCAAGGGCGCCGACGGTTGTGCCGTCAGGTGTCTGCGCCGAAGCTGAGCCAAGTCCGCCCTTGTAGTTGACGGTGGTCGCGCCGGTGCCGGCGCCAAAGCTGCCGAGGGCAAAATCAAGGGCGGCATTGGCGGCGGCGGCATAGCCGAATTCGCGATAAGATGGGAACCGGCCCCAATTCTTGTTGCCGCCGCTCAACAGATCGAACAACACGGCGCCCGGCACGATAGGGACCCGCGCGGGACCGATGGCAAAGCCGCGCCCTTGTTCGCGCAGCCAAGCCTGAACGCCCGAGGCGGCGTCGAGCCCGAAGGCCGAGCCACCGGACACCACGATGGCGTCAACCCCCGGAACGGTCTGGGCCGGATTGAGGAGTTCGGTTTCTCGCGTGCCAGGTCCGCCGCCGCGCACATCGACCGAGGCAACGACCGGCTCGTCGAAAATGACCACAGTGGTGCCGGAGCCCAGGTCGAGGTCCTCGGCCTGTCCGACCTTGAGCCCAGCGACGTCGGTGATCAGATTGCGCAAAAGCCCATCCTCGCAAATTGGATTAAGCGGAACGGATTTTGGCGGGAAGGTCAATCGCTTGTATGGCGCAATGTAAGCGGAAATTGAGCGACCTTCGCGCCCCGGTCACAACTTCGCGCGCCGAGCAGCCCGCGCTTGCGCAGCGAGGTGGCGGCGGGCATTGAGGGCGCTAAGCGTGCCTCAAAGACACGCCCAGCGCACGTTCAGGAGTAGGCCGTTGCCGAACGTTACAGTCCTCGCGGCGCTCGTTGCCGGCATGTTGAGCTTTCTATCGCCCTGCGTGCTGCCGCTGGTGCCGCCCTATTTGGTGTACCTCACCGGCACGTCGCTGGAACGCTTCGCC
>JBASAH010000271.1:0-7443 GCA_049650505.1 Xanthobacteraceae bacterium | reverse complement strand
GCAGGGAATGACGCGGACTTTGAACATTTAGGCCGTCGCCTGCGCCGCGCGCAGAAACGCAAGCGCTGCCGCGGCATCGAGCCGGCCGTCGTAAAGCGCGCGGCCGACAATCGCACCTTCGAGCTTTTGGGCGCGCGGTTGAGTTAGCGCCTGCACATCGGCCAGCGAGGCCAAGCCGCCCGAGGCAACTACCGGAATTGAAATCTTATCGGCGAGCGCGATGGTCGCAGCGAGATTGAGGCCTTCCAGCATGCCGTCGCGATCGACATCGGTATAGACGATAGCCGCGACGCCGGCATCTTCAAACCGGCGGGCGACATCGAGCGCCGACAGCATCGATGTCTTTGACCAGCCTTCGACGGCAACTTTTCCGTCGCGCGCGTCGAGCCCCACCGCGATACGGCCGGGATAGGCGCGCGCGGCGTCTTTGACGAGTGCCGGATCGCGCACCGCCGCAGTGCCGATGATCACGCGTGCGATCCCCTTGCCGAGCCAAGCGTCGATTGTCGCGCGGTCGCGGATGCCGCCGCCGAGCTGCACCGGAATTTTCAGCGTGGCGAGAATGCGCTCGACCGCCGTAGCATTGACCGGTTTGCCGGCAAAGGCGCCGTCGAGATCAACCAGGTGAAGATAAGTGAAGCCTTGCTGCGCGAAGGCGCGCGCCTGCGCCGCGGGATCGCGGCTGAAAACAGTCGCACGCGCCATATCTCCTTGCTGCAGGCGTACGGCCTCGCCGTTCTTGAGGTCAATGGCGGGAAACAGGATCACGGCTTCCACTTCAAAAAGTTGGCGATCAACGCCACCCCGAGTTTTTGGCTCTTCTCGGGATGAAACTGCGTACCGACGATATTGTCGCGGCCGACAATCGCGGTGATCGGCCCGCCATAATCGGCGTCGGCGATCAAATCCTGCGGCTGCGACGGATTGAGCGCGAACGAGTGCACGAAATATGCGTGCAGTCCCTGCGACCCGAGCGGCAATCCCTCAAGCAGCGGATGCGGTCGCAGCACGTTAAGCGTATTCCATCCCATGTGGGGGATTTTCAATTTGGCGTCGCGCGGCGTGATCCGATCGACCTCGCCGGCGATCCAGCCGAGACCTTCGACTACTTCGTATTCCCGCCCGCGCTCGGCAAGCAGCTGCATGCCGACGCAAATGCCGAAAAACGGTCGCCCGTTGCCGCGCACCGCTTGTTTAAGCGCTTCAACCATGCCGGACACCGCGCCGAGGCCCCGGCGACAATCGGCAAAAGCACCGACGCCCGGCAGAACGACACGATCGGCGCGCGATACCATATCCGGATCGCGTGTCACCACGATTGGCTGATCCAGTCCGGCCTCATGGGCCGCGCGCTCGAAGGCTTTCGCCGCCGAATGCAAATTGCCCGAGCCGTAATCGATAATGGCAACGCTCACCGATGCGCTCCCGGTTCGGGAAACAGTCCGATCACGCCCGTTTGTTCGGCAGGCGGCGCGGGCGGCGCTGCTGGAGCAGATCTAGGTGAAGTAGATGCCGTGCGGCCGGCCGGTCTCTGCCATATCCAGGCGTCGAAAAAGCGCCGTTCTGCGTCTTCGAGAGCATCGCCGGTGACCACGCCGACATTGCGCCAGTTCCGTCGGGCGAGCTTGAAACGCCGCAACGTGCCTGCCTCAAGCCCGACGAGAAGAGAGATCAAGAGGTCAACGATTACAATCGTGAAGACCGAAGCGCCGAGCGCGCGCAAGGCAACATCCATCGCCGCCGAAATCAGCAGATAAATCGCAAGCACCAGCCACAGCCGATGGCGCAGCATCCACAATGGGGTAAGCAGAAAAGCCCACCAGGAAAAGCCGTCGCGCACGAAGACAAGCCGGTAGGGGTCGCGTGCCGCATCCGCAGCGCCAAGCGGCGGTTGATGGACGGTATAGACAGACATTTGACCGATCTTTCAGCAGCTCTTGCTGCACTATCCTTGGAAACTCTCGCCTCTGGAAACTCTGGTTTTCCGGACCAGAGCTTAGTTGCCCAGCCTGCCCTTGGTGGACGGCACCTCGTCCGCTGCGCGCGGGTCGACGGCAACGGCGGCGCGCAATGCGCGGGCCAGACCTTTGAAACAGGATTCGGCAATGTGGTGGTCATTGCCACCGTAGAGCGTGGCGACGTGCAGCGTCACGCCGGCGTTCGTTGCGAAGGCGCGAAACCATTCTTCGACCAGTTCGGTATCGAACGGCCCCACTTTGGCGCGACCGAATTCGACCTTGAACACCAGGAACGGCCGGCCGGAAATGTCGATCGCAACGCGGGTGAGCGCCTCGTCCATCGGCACGTGCACGTCGGCGTAGCGTGAGATGCCTTTCATGTCGCCGAGCGCCTGCTTCAACGCCTGGCCGAGCGCGATGCCGACGTCCTCGGTCGTGTGGTGCTGGTCGATGTGCAGATCGCCCTTGGCTTTGACGTGGAGATCGATGCGCGAATGCCGAGCCAGCAAATCGAGCATGTGATCGAGAAATCCGATTCCGGTCGCAATCGACGACGCGCCGGTGCCGTCGAGATCGATGGCGACCTCGACGTCGGTTTCCTTGGTTTTGCGCGCGACCGCGCCCTTGCGCATTTTGCTCTCCAGGTCGCTTGTCCAAGTCGCTATTCGGCCTCGATTGCGGGCCTTTTATCAGGGCCGCCGCCTGCTCGCCAATGGTGACATCGCGCATTTGCATTGGCGGCGGTCAACTCTTAAATCATGCTTTAAGTAGAGGCTTTCCAGTCCAGGCCGTCGAACCCGGTTTATCCTTTATCCAGCTATGTCATCGTCAGAAACGGGCCAAGCCGGCCCATGGCACGGCAGCACATGGCACGGCACGACTATCCTGACGGTCCGTAAGGACGGGGTGGTCGCGATCGGCGGCGACGGACAGGTCTCCGTCGGGCAGACCATTATCAAGGCCAACGCCAAGAAGGTGCGCCGGCTTGGCGGCGGCGCCGTGATCGGCGGTTTTGCCGGCGCCACTGCCGATGCCTTCACTTTATTCGAGAGGCTCGAATCCAAGCTCGAGCAGTATCCCGGTCAACTGACGCGCGCCGCGGTCGAGCTTGCCAAGGACTGGCGCACCGATCGTTATCTGCGACGGCTCGAAGCGATGATGATCGTCGCCGATAAGGACGTATCGTTGGTTCTCACCGGCACCGGCGACGTCCTGGAGCCGGAGGCCGGCGTGGTTGGGATCGGCTCCGGCGGTAATTACGCGCTTGCCGCCGCGCGCGCTTTGCTGGATGGGCCGCTTGATGCGGAAGGAATCGTACGCCGTGCGCTCGACGTTGCCGCCGAAATTTGCGTTTACACCAATCGCAATGTGACCATAGAGACTTTGAAGGCGTGACCGATTTTTCACCGCGCGAGATCGTCTCCGAGCTCGACCGTTTCATTGTCGGGCAAGCGGATGCCAAACGCGCTGTCGCGATCGCGCTGCGCAATCGCTGGCGCCGCCTGCAGCTCGACGAGCGGCTGCGCGAAGAAGTGTTGCCGAAAAACATTTTGATGATCGGGCCGACGGGAGTGGGTAAGACTGAAATTTCCCGCCGCCTCGCCAGGCTCGCCGGCGCGCCCTTTCTCAAGGTCGAGGCGACCAAATTCACCGAGGTCGGCTATGTCGGGCGCGATGTCGAACAGATCGTGCGTGATCTGGTCGAGATCGCCATCACTTTGACGCGGGAAAGAAAGCGCAAAGATGTGCAAGCGCGCGCCCAGCAAGCCGCCGAGGATCGCGTGCTCGATGCCTTGGTTGGAGCGAATGCCAGCGCTTCGACCAAAGAAGCCTTCCGCAAGAAGCTGCGCGCCGGCGAGCTAAACGATAAGGAAATCGATATCGAAGTACAATCCGGCGGCGGCGGTTTGCCGCTGTTCGACATTCCGGGCATGCCTGGCGCGCAGATGGGCGCAATCTCGATCGGCGATATTTTCGGCAAGCTCGGCGGCGCCCGGACCAAAACGCGGCGTGTGACCGTCACAGATTCCTACGAGATCTTGATCAATGAGGAATCCGACAAGCTGTTGGACACCGAGCAATTGACGCAAGAGGCGATCAAGGTCGTCGAAAATAACGGCATCGTGTTCCTCGACGAGATTGACAAGATTTGCGCGCGCGACGGCCGCATTGGCGCCGATGTGTCGCGTGAAGGCGTGCAGCGCGATCTACTGCCATTGATCGAAGGCACCACCGTCGCCACCAAGCACGGCTCGGTGAAGACCGACCATATCCTGTTCATCGCTTCGGGCGCCTTCCACATTTCCAAGCCGTCCGATCTGTTGCCCGAGCTGCAGGGTCGGCTGCCAATTCGTGTCGAGCTTAAGCCACTCACCCGCGACGATTTGCGCCGTATTCTGACCGAGCCTGAAACCTCGCTCATCAAGCAATACGTCGCCTTGATGGCGACCGAAGGCGTCACTCTCGAATTTTCCGAGGATGCGATCGATGCCGTGGCCGACGTCGCGGTGTCAGTGAATTCCAGCGTGGAGAATATCGGCGCGCGGCGTTTGCAGACGGTGATGGAACGCGTGCTCGACGACGTCTCTTTCGGCGCGCCCGACCGTTCGGGCGAGACGGTCAAGATCGACGCCGCTTACGTGCACAAACACGTCGGCGACCTCGCCAAAAACGCCGATCTCAGCCGATATATTTTATGAGCGGATATAGTCGCGGTGCGGACGGCGGGTCGCTTTAGTTCATTGCCGAGGTCTTCGGCGCGCCCTCGCGGTTGATCTCGCGGATCGTTGCCATCCATTTTTCGACTTCGGCGAGCATGCGCAGATCGGAAGCGCCGTTGCGGATCGAACTGGAAACGGGCGCGGCATTAGCCTTCGCGGCGACACTCTCGGACATGTTTTACTCTTCCAAATCGTATTTTCGATCGTCGCGGAGTTTCGCCGACGAATTTGACTAATTCGTGCGTTTTCTCGGGCTTTCTCGATGTTAAGGTTAACAAATGCGAATGGCCCGGCATCAGTTGGGCTAACGCTCGCGGCGCCGCAGGCGCAGATAAAGCGCGCCTTCGCCGCCGTGGCCGACATGCGCCTGTTCGAAACTGACGATAAAGCGGCGGAACTCCGGCAGCGACAGCCATAATGGGACTTGCCGCCGTAGTACGCCGCGTTCGCTCGCTGCCGCCGCGGCACTGCCGAGTCCTTTGCCGGTGACGACCAGCGCCACTTTCGCGTCATTCGCTTGGGCCTGCTGCAAAAAATACAGAAGCGCAGCATGTGCTTGTTTCTGCGTCATACCGTGTAGATCGAGCCGGGCATCGATCGCCGTCCGTCCACGCGCCACGCGTTGCCGCAAGCGGCGATCAAACTGGCCGAGCGGCGAAGGCTCCTTTGGCTTCGCAGGTTCATGCCGGAAAGCCGTACGTGACGTCGCTGTTTTGGGAGCCTGGTGGGACGAAATGCCAGGTTCGCCGCCGGGCGCCTTTTCCCGCAACGGCGTGACCGCGCGCGCAAACCCCTTCCACAACGCCCGTTCTTCATCGCTCAAGCGGCGCCGGCTCATCGGCGATGCCGCACGGACTTGGCATTGGCGGCCGCTGCAGGCGCCGAGCCGCGGTTGGGCGCGATCTCCGGCTTGGCCTCAGGCAACGGCACGTTATCGGTGGCGGAATCGGGCGCGGTCGGATCGGCCATGCTCTCGAAATTGAAACTGAATAGACCAGGCCGTGTCGGCGGCAGCGGCACATCGCTGCCTGCTGCTACCGGATCGAGTTCGCGCGGCAGGAGCATAACGAACACGCCCGGGTTCTTGATGCGGCCGGCGATTCGCGCCGCCTCATCGCCGGCGCCGAAATAAATATCCGCGCGCGCCGGACCGACGATCGCCGAACCGGTGTCCTGCGCAATCATCAGGCGGTCGAATTTGGTGCCCACTTTCTGGTTTGCAATCGGCAGCTCGGTCTGGATGAAAAACGGCGTGCCATAAGCGTGCAGCGCGCGATCGATCGCAATCGAACGGCCCGGCATCAGCCGCACCCCTTGGCCGCCAACGGCCTCATCCTCGGTGGCAAGATCGGTAATCCGGAAAAAGACATAGGATTTATTTTGGCGCCGTATCTCTTTCGCCTGCTCCGGATTGGCTTCCATCCAATCGCGGATGCTTTGCATCGAAACCTGATCTCTGGTCATGAGTTTTTGTTCGGCGAGAACACGGCCAACCGGCGTATAGGGCCAGCCGTTGTGCGAATCGTAATTGACGCGAAGGATGGTTCCATCCTCGAGCTTGACGCGAGCGGAGCCCTGAATCTGCGCAAACAGAACATCGACCTGGTCGTGTAGATAACAGATTTCCAGATGCCAGCCATCGAGCGCGCCGTCCTCGATCTGGCCCCGATCGTAATAAGGCACGATCTTGCGGCGGCCGACGCGCCGGCCAACGAAAACGCCCTTACTGGGAAAGGCCTCACCGAGCTTTCGCCTGCCGGCGGGAACGAGGTTAGGCGGGCGGCGATAGAGTGGCGCCGTGAAATTTCCGGTGGGCACGCGTGAGCCGGCAATGATCGGTTCGTAATAGCCGGTGAGAAAGCCGTCGGTATCGCCGAGCTTGTTGATCCGGATCGGCCGAAAATGATCTTCGAAGAATTTCTTGGTGCCCTCCTGGTCGAGCGGAATAGCCTGCCGCGCGGCTTCGCAAATATCCTTAAGAGCCGCCGGAATGGCCGTCAGTTCGCGAGCCTGGCGATGCCTGTTCTGCAGCGTGCGGCAGCTTCCGAGAAATGCGGCAAAGGCCGCGGCATGATCGTCGCTGGTCCAGCCGTCGAGGTCTGCCCACTCGACCGGTTCATACTGGGTATCCGGAAGGACGATTGGTCCGCTACCCTCGCTCAAAGCGGCGATCGGTAATGCTGTTAGAGCGACCGATATGATGAACAGGCGCAGCCATAGACGACGCGCCGCAGCCGGCCTCATTGCGAGCTTCATTGTCCGGCTTCGGTCGCGATGACTTTCCAGTTGGGGTCGCGCGAGGAAATATCGCGGGCGAAGGTCCAGACATCCGTCACGTCCGTAACCTTTTCGGCGTTGCCGTCGATAACGGCGCCGGTGCGATCGCGTGTGGCGGAAATCAGCTTTGAGACAAAGCGCATGGTGATCTGTGCGGTGGTCCGATTACGCAGTTCAGCAGCGGTGATCGTGGAACCGTCGATCGAGACAAAGCGCGTCTCGGCGGTCTCGTTGCGGCCCTCCCGCTCGGTAATAGCCGCATCGAAACCGTCGAATACTTCCCGCGACAGCAAGCTGCGCAGTTGCCGGCGGTCGCCGTTGGCGAAAGCGGTCACGATCATCTCGTAAGCGGCGCGCGCACCGGTGATGAAGTGCTGGGCGTCGAAATTCGGATCGGCGGCCACTATGGCATCGAGGCCGGCCGCAACTGCCGATCCGCTCTCGGCTATACCCTTCCAGCGTTCCGCAGGTGGCGCAGGGGCTTCAGC
>JBASAH010000270.1:0-1894 GCA_049650505.1 Xanthobacteraceae bacterium | reverse complement strand
TCTGCGTGCGCTATTCGGCCGAGGACGCAGTGCGCGAGGGCTTTGCCGTCGTCGTCATCGAGGACGCCTGTCGTGGCATCGATGTCCAAGGCTCGATCGCGGCAACCCGATCGAGCCTCGCCGCGCTGCGCGTCGACTGCATTTCCGTCACCGAGATCTCGGTTACCAGGGCCACTGACCTCCATGCCGCGCTGCCGCCAAAACGGTCAGATGGCGATTCGCAATCTCCTTGAAAGGGTTATCCCCAATAAACTTACCGCGATGCAGCGGAAAAGTGTGCATTGCACAATTTTTCCTTGACTCTGCCGCTAAAGCGGCGACACTTTCATGAAGACGTCATCTTCGGTGCCGGGAACGTTGATGCGCCAACAAGCGACCATGCCCGCCTCGAGTTTGCCCTCGCTGATGATGCCCTGCCCAATCTGCGCCGGGCGAATGATGTATCACGGCCGGCGTCCGGTCTCCGCCGAAATCGAAGACACTGTTTATGCGTGCCGCCGCTGCGGTGCCGAGCTGGTCCGGACATCGATGCGCGCCAGGACCAATCCCGGCGTCGAAGCGGCGTGACCGCACGCGGCGGTCAGAATCCCGCTCTCCGCTTTTCTGAAAACCGGTTACCGTTTTTCGGATTCCTTCTTTAATCCCATCTGCGCCAGCACCGCGCGGCCGAGCAGACCGTACGGATTGCCCAGCGTCTCCAGCATTTCGAAATGGTTGTAGGCTTCGCCGACCAGAAGCTGCACGGGCTTGCGAGCGGCTTTCACCGCCGCTGCGAAGTCGCGCGTCTGCCGCTGGAATTCAGGAGTCTCATAGGTGCCGTAGCTGACGATGAGCGGCGTCGCCAACCGATCGAGCTGGCGGATGGCGGAAAGCTCGTTTTCCATCGCGTCGGTGAAGTTTACATATTGCGAGCGCTTGGAGAGCCGCACCGGCTTGAGGTCGTACATCCCGCTTGAGAGCGTCGCGCCTTTGATAATGTCGCGCGGCAATCCGTCTTCGCTCCAGTCGTGGGTGACCGCACAGCCAGCGAGATGCGATCCCGACGAATGCGAGATGAGGTAAAGCCGGTCACGGTCGCCGCCAAACTGCTCGGCATTGCGAAACACCCAGCCGATCGCGCGCCGCACCTGCTCGGCCATCGGAAATAGGCTGCCGCCGGTGTCGTTCACATTGGTAAAATCAAGCACAGCGAAATGCGCGCCCGCGTGCACGAACGGCTCGGCCAAGAACGTGAATTCGGATGCCGAACCGCTGCGCCAAGCTCCGCCATGGACGAAGATCGCGACCGGCACGCGCTCGCCGCCTTGCTTGCCTCTTGAGGCAGACGCTGAATGATAAAGGTCGAGTCCTTCGATCGGCGTCGGCCCATAGGCAAAGCGCAGCGGCTCGCCGATCCGCGCCCGCGCCGCCGCGCTATTGGCAATCCGCCGCTTGGTGAGCTGGTCGCGGTTCGGCGCATAAACAAGCTGATCGTAGGCGTCATCGAGCTCTTTCTGGTCCATATCGAGCCAGACCAGCGGGCCCTTGGGTGTCTTTACCGCTGCAGTCGGTCCGTTCATTGCGCTTCCTTTTCCTTCGTCGACGACGCTTCGTCGCCTAGCCCGAATACCGTTTGCTCGGCGGCAAATCCGGCGACAGCAAAACGGCCGAGCGGTTGCAAGTCGTCATCGCCGCAATGATCAACGAAATCCTCCGAGGCGAGGATGGTGCGGCCCAAGCGGCCGGCAAGTTTCTCAAGCCGCGCCGCCAAGTTTACCGCCGGGCCGATGCAAGTGAAATCCAGCCGGTTGCCGCTGCCGATATTGCCGAACAGCACGTCGCCGACATGGAGCGCCAGGCCAAAGCGCAGCGCCGGGCTGTCCTCGGCGGCATCCAGTGCGGCGATGTTGTCGCG
>JBASAH010000269.1:0-8018 GCA_049650505.1 Xanthobacteraceae bacterium | reverse complement strand
GCCATTTCGCTTTAGCTCATTGTTTGAGCATGATCTTTTCCGAAAACCGGTTTCCACTTTTCGGGATCATGCTCTAGACGTTTTCCGCGGCGCGGCTAACCGCGCCGCCGTCCGTCAATTCGGGCGGCAAACGGAATTCGATGGTCTCGTGCCGGCCGGTGAGCTGGCTGACATCGACCGGATTGAGCCGGCGCAGCGCCTCGATAACGTCTTCCACCAGCACTTCCGGCGCCGAGGCGCCGGCGGTGATGCCGACAATCTTGGAGTTGCGAAACCAGGTCGGATCGAGCTCGCTGCCATCGGCGATCAGATAGCTCGGCGTGCCGGCCTCTTCGCCGATCTCGCGCAGCCGGTTCGAATTCGAACTGTTCTTGGCGCCGACCACCAGGATAACGTCGACAAGCTTGCTCAATTCGCGCACCGCGGTTTGCCGGTTCTGCGTCGCATAACAAATGTCGCGCGTCTCCGGGCCGACGATGTTGGTGAAGCGGTTGTGAAGCGCGGCGATGATGCCGCGCGTGTCATCGACGCTGAGCGTGGTCTGCGTCACATAGGCGACCGGCGTATCGGCGGGAATGTCGAGCTTGTCGACGTCGGTTTCGGTCTGGACCAGAGTGACCGGTTCGGAGATCTGGCCCATCGTGCCCTCGACCTCAGGATGCCCGGCATGGCCAATGAGAATGAGCCGCCGGCCTTGCGCGACATAGCGCTTGCCCTGGTTGTGCACCTTGGTGACCAGCGGGCAGGTCGCATTAAGCACCGGCAGATGGCGCGAGGCTGCTTCTTCCTCCACGCTTTTGGCGACGCCATGCGCGCTGAAGATCGTTACCGCGTTCGGCGGCACTTCGGAAAGATCCTCTACGAAGCGCGCGCCTTTGGCCTTCAAACTTTCCACGACGTGCTTGTTGTGCACGATCTCGTGACGCACATAGACCGGCGGGCCGAATTTCTGCAGCGCCCGCTCGACGATCTCGATCGCGCGCACGACGCCGGCGCAAAAGCCGCGAGGCTGGGCGAGTATCACTTTCATCAAGACCTCCCGGTTGGGACACCGGTTTGCGTTTAACTATTTGCGGCCACCTGCGGCCAGCGGCCGCAAGAGCGGCCGGTCGGGCATTAGGTCCGGTCGGCGATTAGGGGGTTATGTATGTTGCAGCGGGCTGGCGCGGTAGCTCTGCTAACCCACTCTTATCAAGTCTTTATCTCTGCCCTGATCCCTACTGAATCTCTGCTATCTGGCGATCCGCATTGCGGCACGCGGCCGGCATGTGCCCGGAAGTGCCAAACAAGTGCCAAAAATCGCCTCAAACTGAACACTGCTACGTAGATAACGCTTAAACCCCACCTTTGAGCGAAAATACCCTCCTTTGTCCAGCAGCCTAGGCGCATATCTGGACGCCCGCGTTCTGGCCGCCTGGCAGGGCGCGCCGCACCGAATTGCAACGCTTTAGGGTCACAACCGGTTCGGGCGCTTGGTTATCGGCTCTCGGGCCCTTGATTCCGCATAGCTTTAAGACAAATGGTGCATAGCCAAAATCGCCGCTAGGAATATAAGTTCGATTTCACTTTTCCGGTGGTTCGAGGCATCTAGAGGCGAGCCAAAGGGCGAATCCTATTCGCCTCCATTTTGCCGTTCTCTTAACGCCTCAAACCCCGCCTCCCGGCCAAGCCTGCGCCCCGCGATCAGCATAATCCGCCGACAGCCATGAAACTCATCACCGCCTTCGTTGTCCGCGCGATCGGCTTCTGCGCGCAACACGCCGCACCGGTGATCGTGATCTCCATTCTGCTCGGCATTGCCTCGTCCTGGTATGCGGTCACGCATTTCGCCATGACGACCGACGTCAATCAGCTTATCTCGGCGAATATCGCTTGGCGGCAACGCGAAGCCGAAATGGAAAAAGCGTTCCCGCATTTCGAATTGATCGTTGCGGTGGTCAATGCGCCGACGACCGAACTGGTCGAGGGCGCCGCCAACGCACTGGCGCAACGGCTGGCGCAGCAAAAAGATCTGTTTCGGTCGATCGACCAGCCGAAGGGCGGCCGTTTCTTTGCGCAAAACGGCCTGTTGTTCGAATCGACAGCCGATCTTGCGCCGCAGATGACCATGCTGACCCAGGCGCAACGTCTGGTGCAGGTGCTGGCCGGCGATCCGTCGCTGCGCGGCGTCATCCAAACACTGCAATTTGGCTTACTCGGCGTGCAGGGCGGCCAGATCACGCTCGATAGCATGACCTGGCCGATGACGCTTGCCGCCGACACGATCGAGAAAGTCAGTGCCGGACAGCCGGCGAATTTTTCCTGGTACGAGCTGGTGCAAGGCCACGCCGCCGCGCCGGGCGATCTCGTTCGCTTCCTCGAAATCCGCGCGACGCTCGATTACTCCGAGCTTGAACCGGGCAAACGCGCGACCGACGCCATCCGCAAAGCAGCCGCCGATCTCGATCTCGGCTCGAAATATCAAGCGCAGGTCCGGCTCACCGGTCCGGTGCCGATGGCGGATGAGGAATTTTCTACGATCAAGGAAAATGCCGCTCTCAACGCCACCGTGACGATCGCGATCGTGCTCCTCATTCTTTGGCTGGCGCTGCGCTGGGCGCGGATCATCCTCGCGGTGTTCGTTTGCGTCGCCCTCGGGCTCTCCATCACTGCCGCGGTCGGCATGCTGTTGGTGGGCACGCTCAACCTGATCTCTGTCTATTTTGCCGTCCTGTTCGTCGGGCTTGGCGTCGATTTCGGCATTCAGTTCAGCGTGCGCTACCGCGCCGAACGCTACGAGCTCGACAATCTGCGCCAGGCGCTGCTGCAAACCGGGCACCGCGCCGGGGCGCCGCTGACACTTGCGGCGCTGGCGACCGCCGCTGGTTTCTTGTCGTTCCTGCCGACGGTCTACAAAGGCGTTTCCGAGCTCGGGCTGATCGCCGGCATCGGCATGCTGATCGCGTTCGCCAGCAGCATCACACTGCTGCCGGCACTGTTAAGCGTGTTCAAGCCGCCGAGCGAGGCGGAGCAGCTCGGTTACGCGGCGCTCGCGCCGGTCGATCGATTCCTCGAACGGCATCGCATTGCGATCCTAATCGTAACAGCAGTGGTCGTCGCGGCGGGTTTGCCGCTGCTTTTTTGGCTGCGCTTCGATTTCAACCCGATCAATTTGCGCAGTCCCAAGACCGAGGCCGTCTCAACTTATCTTTCGCTCAAGAACGATCCGGATGCCGGCACCAACGACATTCAGGTGCTCGAGCCGTCGTTGCAGGCGGCCGACCAGGTCGCCGCCAAACTCCGCACTTTGCCGGAAGTCTCGCGCGCGCTGACCTTGTCGAGCTTCATTCCTGCAGATCAGCAGCAAAAACTGCCGCCGATCCAGAACGCGGCGAAGGCATTATTGCCCTTGCTCAATCCGGTAGCGCCGAGTCCGGCGCCGACCGACGCGCAAAATGTTAGCATGATGGGCTCCACGGTCGATGCGCTCAAGCGCCTCGCCGGCGACGGCAATGGCGGCGGCGCCGTCGCGGCGCGCCGCCTCGCCACCGCGATGACCGCTTTATCGAAGGCCGATCCCGCCGTGCGGGCGCGCGTGCAAGACACATTGGTGCAGCCGCTGCGCATCGCGCTTGACGATTTGCGCAATCTATTGACCGCGCGCGAAGTCACGCGCGCCAATCTGCCGCCGGAACTGGTGAAAGAATGGCTGACGCCGGACGGTAAGGCGCGCATCGACGTGGCGCCGAGCGGCGATGCCAGCAGTAACGAGGTGCTGCAGAACTTCGCCCGCGCTGTGCAGGCAGTCGCGCCGGAAGCGACCGAGGGCCCGATTTCGATCCTGGAAGCAAGGCGCGAAGTGGTGATTGCCTTCATCGAGGCCGGCACTTGCGCCTTGCTGTCGATCGGCGTTCTGCTGTGGATCACGTTGCGCCGCTTCGGTGACGTACTGCTAACGCTGGTGCCGTTACTATTGGCCGGCGTGGTCACGCTTGAGATCTGCGTGCTGATCGATCTGCCCCTGAATTTCGCCAATATCATCGCCCTGCCGCTCCTCTTAGGCGTCGGCGTGGCGTTCAAGATCTACTACATCATGGCTTGGCGCGAAGGTCAGACCAACTTGTTGCAATCGGTGCTCACGCGCGCCGTCACGTTCAGCGCCTGCACCACCGCGACTGCTTTCGGCAGCCTGTGGTTTTCCAGCCATCCGGGAACGTCCAGCATGGGCAAGCTGTTGGCGATCTCGCTGTTGACCACGATGGCGGCCGCCGCCTTGTTCCAGCCGGTGTTGATGGGCAAGCCGCGCGAGCTCGAGCCGAGCGATTAGCGCCTGAAGAGACGTTAATCCGTCTACTGCTTACTGCCGCGCAGCATTGGGGGTTGTTGCGGCAGCTCCGATTTACGCGGCGGCGGCGCCGGCGGGCGCTTTTGATTGGCCGCCGGATTAGCCGTCGGATTGGCGTTTACCGCTGGGTTCGGATTAATCGACGGGTCGAGCATGGTGTAGGCAGAGTCCGGCAAGCGCGTCCAATATTGATTCTTGCCCAGTAGTTCGAAACCGATGTAGCCGCGCACGATCAGCGTTTGCCCGTCGGGAGAAAGCTTCATCGTCGCCTTGTAGATTTTGCCGTCGCGCGGATCGAGGATCGTCCCGCCGCCGTATTTATCCTCGCCTTCCGGCTTCATGCCGCGGATGATCTCCAATCCGAGCCAGGGGTGATCGTGACGATCGTCCTTGCACTGGTCGCAAACGGTATTGGGATCTTCGCCGGGCTTGAGAAACATCTTGGCGATTACGCCGTCGTAGACGCCAGTGTGGTCGCTAATGAGAAACCAGCCGGTCGGCTGCTTGGTGTCGTCGTCGACCGCTTGCCAAAGCCCGGCCGCCGACGGCCGGCCGGCACTGTGCGCGAGGCCTGGCCAAGCAAGCGGCAACAGCGCCACGATAACGAGCGCCACCACCAAGCGCACGATGCCGGCGGGCACAAATCTCATTCGCATCATCCGAGCTCCCAAACGGTTTCGGACGCAGTGGCAAGAAAAATTAGTTAGTGCGCTTGCGCAGGCTCAGATATCGCTCTGGCCTGGCCCATGCAATGCCCCGCCACATGACACCGCGTGATCGTTTGATGAAGGGAATAATGAGGCGGAACGTTGATCTAAATAAGAACGAAGCCGCAAAACGCGGCTAATCGCTTCGGTCCTGGGAAAACCGAAGTGTGCTGGGGGGCGGGGGCGTCGCGGACATACGCTGGGAGGATTGCGATCGCGCGACGGTCACGCGCCGCTATGATCGTTTGTCCGGATTCATTCCGCTGTTCGATCGCCTGCTGTTCTTGCGGCCGGACCTGAGCTGCAGCGCGGTCGAGTATCTGCAATTGCGATCGCATCGCCGCTGAGGGATCGGCGCCAAATCCTGCCGCCGCGTTGGTATTTGGATTGACCCGCGCCGATTTCGCGTCTGCGCTGCTTGTCGGCGCGTCCTGGCTGCCGTAAAAATTCAATCCTGCTGTCGCGCCCAGCGCGCCGGCAGCCCATACTTTCGCGAGCGAAAGCACCGTGAAGATCAAGAGAATCGAGCCCATCGCGGTCAGCCTGCCGATGAAGAAGCCGGTGCAAATGGCCGGCGAGACGGTGGCGCATGCCGACAATGTTTTCGTCCGCATCGAATCCGAGGATGGCATGGTCGGCTGGGGCGAAGCCGCCTCGGCGCCGACGATGACCGGCGAAACCGTTGCCGGGATGATGGCGGCGATCGAGCTAATGGCGCCCAAACTGCTCGGCGGCGCGGCCGATGACTTCGCCGCGGCGTCCGTGGCGATGGATGTGCAGCTTTATGGTAATAGCGGCGCCAAAGCGGCAATCGAAATCGCATTGCACGATCTAGTCGGGCGCGCCACGGGACGGCCGGTCTATGCGCTGCTCGGCGGCAAAGCGCGCAGCCGGATGGCGGTGCTCGCGGTAATCGGCTCCGAGGATGCAGCGTCCGACCTGCGTGAAGCGCAGCAGCGCTGGAACGCAGGCTATCGCGCCTTCAAGATCAAAGTCGGTCTCGGCACGCCCGAGGCCGATGCCACACGTACACAGATCCTGTGTGAGGCACTCAAGCGCCAAACTGTTAGCCAGCAAGGCGAGGCCTGTTTGATTTCGGCCGACGCCAATCAAGGCTTTTCCGTCGATGGCGCGCTGCACTATGTGCGCGCGATCGCCGATTGCGGGCTTGATTTCTTTGAGCAGCCGGTCAATGCGCACGATCTCGACGGCATGAGCCGCATCGCCGCGGCAAGCGCGGTGCCGATCGGCGCCGATGAGGGCATCCACTCGCCGGACGACATCGCCCGCCATCATGAACGCAAAGCCGCGCGCGGTGTCAGTCTTAAGGCCATCAAGCTCGGCGGCCTACGCGGCGCGCTCGAAGCGAGCCGGCTTTGCGCGCGGCTCGGCATGCAGGTCAATATTTCCTGCAAGACCGGCGAGACCAGTCTCGCCTCGGCCGCCGCGGCGCACGTCGCCGCCGTGGCGCCGCAAATCGCCTGGGGCCTGACTGTGACCAGCGGCGGGCTCGCCGAGGATATCACCGCGACGCCGCTGCGGATCGATGCCGGCCACGTCGAAGTGCCCGAACGCCCGGGGCTTGGCCTCGACGTCGACGAGCGCCGGCTGCGGCGCCGCCAACAGGAATTCAAGCGCGTCGCGTGAGGCAAGCGAAGTAGTATGCGATGAACGACGCCGTAGCGCCGCAGCGCCCGTATCGCTTCATCGGCAAGCCGCTGCCGCGCAAAGAGGACGACCGGCTCATTACCGGCAAGGGCCGGTTCACTGACGATTTCAATCTCGAAGGCCAGGCCTTTGCGGCGATGGTGCGCTCGCCCCATCCGCACGCACGCATCGTTGCGATCGATATCGCGGCGACAAAAAATATGCCCGGCGTGCTCGGCGTGTTCACTGGCGCCGACTGCGCAGCCGACGGGCTTGCGCCGATACCGCACGATCCGGTCCCCAAGACTAAATACGACATGAAGCTCACCGGTCCCGGCGGCGGCGAGGTGTTTGGCGGGCCGCATCTATTGTTGCCGATCGAGCGCGTGCGCCACGTTGGCGAGGCGGTCGCGATGGTTGTGGCCGAAACCAAGGCGCAGACGATGGATGCGGCCGAAGCCATTGTCGTCCGCTACGAGGAACTGGCTTTCGTGCTGCATTCGGAAGACGCGATGCAGCCCGGCGCGCCGGCGCTTTGGGACGAAGCGCCGCAAAATATTTGCGTCGATACGCGCTTCGGGGATGCCAAAGCCACTGATGAAGCGTTTGCCCGCGCCGCGCATGTCGTAACAAAGAAATTCCATGTCGGCCGCGTTACCGGCGTGCCGCTCGAGCCGCGCGCGGCGTTTGGCGCTTACGATCCGGCCAGCAACCGCTACACGCTTTATGCCGGCTCCGGCGGCGCGGTCCGGCATAAGCGCGAACTCGCCGAGGTGCTCGGCATCCCTGCCGCAAGCTTGCGCGTGCTCTCCCATGACGTCGGCGGCAATTTCGGCACGCGCAATCGCGTCTTTGTCGAATTCGGCCTGGTGCTGTGGGCGGCAAAGAAGCTCGGCCGTCCAATAAAATTCGTGGCGACCCGCTCGGAAGCCTTTCTCAGCGATTATCAGGGCCGCGATCTCGTGACCGAAGTTTCGCTCGCGCTCGACGAGCGCGGCCGTTTCCTGGCGATGCGCGCCACCAATATCAGCAATGTCGGCGCCCATTGCGTGTCGCTGTCGCCGTTGAGCAAGGGCGCCGGACTCATTCCCGGCTCTTATGCAATTCCTGCGGCGACGCTGCGCGCCGTCGCCGTATTCACCAACACCATGCCGACCCAGGCCTATCGCAGCTCCGGCCGGCCGGAAGTCACCTATGCGATCGAGCGCCTGATCGATCTCGCCGCGGACGAGCTGCAAATGAATCGCGTCGCGCTACGCCGCAAGAATCTGGTGCGGCCGCAGGCGATGCCTTATCGCAACGCGGTCGGCATGCTCTATGACAGCGGCCGCTACGAAGAG
>JBASAH010000268.1:0-4366 GCA_049650505.1 Xanthobacteraceae bacterium | reverse complement strand
ATCCATGGCTGCTCTCGATCATCGCCGGCGCCTGCGCGCTGGCCGGCGCCAATATCGTCGATGCGCAGATCTACACAACGACCGATGGGCTGGCGCTCGACACCATCGCGCTGTCACGCGAATTCGAACGTGAGGAGGATGAGGCGCGGCGAGCAGCGCGGATCGGCGACGCCATCGAGAAAGCGGTACGCGGCGAGCTGAAACTGCCGGACATCGTCGCCAAGCGCGCGCCACCGAAAGGCCGGCTCAAGGCGTTCGCGATCGAGCCGGAAGTTACCGTCAACAATCAATGGTCGAACCGCTACACGGTGGTCGAAGTCACCGGGCTCGATCGGCCGGGGCTCCTTTACGAACTGACCACGACGCTATCGAAGCTCAACCTCAATATCGCCTCGGCGCATGTCGCGACCTTCGGCGAGCGGGTGGTCGACGTTTTTTACGTGACCGATCTCACCGGGGCGCAGATCACCACTCCGACGCGCCAAGCCGCGATCAAGCGGCCGCTGTTGGCGCTATTCACGGCGCCCAGCGCCGAATCGAAACCAACCAAACACCCGGTGGGCTAACGACCATCCCGAAACGCTCGTAAGCACTAGCAATACCGGCCTCCCTCAGCATCGCTTGCTGAGCGAGTGCCAATTGATAGTGGCTCACCTCCTCGCCCCAGCCAGCCAACGCGAAAGTAGCTCCAGTAGGAGCCAACAGGCCCGCCATGACGCCAGCAATAATGATGCCTGTAATGGTAGTAACGCACTGCAGTGACGTTAGAGGCGGCGGCGGCGTTGGCTATCGCTTGTTGAAGCGGCGTGACGAATGCGGCTTGCGCAGTCCCACAAAAGGCCGCCAATATTAGCGCTGGGGCCGCAATCGAAAAGGTTGCGGTAGCACCCCGAAACATACGGCGGTTTCGGGACACCAGCCACAGGCCGTTCATAAATGGCTCAGGTTGGCTCGTTTAATGTTTCAACGCCTATCTAGGGAGGAACAAACCATGATGAAGACTGTCACTATAGCCTTGCTTGCAACTGCCATGTCCGTTGGCTTCGCTGAGGCGAAAGGGCATATGGCCAAGCCGAAAGCCCTGTCGCCGTGCCAAACGGAGCAGCAGACAAAAGCAGCATGCGCCTGCGGTCCGGCAAAAATGCCGTGCCAGAGCGGAATGTGGTGCCACGCCTTCGCAAACGCGTGCACGCGATAGCGCGTACAATCAAAGCACAAGGGCGCAAGCTGCCAATCTAAGCTTGCGCCCGGCATGCGCGGCCCAACGTAACGCTGCGCATGCCGCTGACGGATCATTAGCGTCGGAAATTTAGACCCAAACGTCCGCTGTCCCTTACGAGCGGAAATTCCGCAAAGACCAATTGCCCCGAATTTTGCTGATCGATCCGCTAAACAGCCGTCGTTCACCTTGAAAGCATTTGGCATTCTAGAGGCGGTATTTCTAGTCGCCCAATGCTATTGCACGGAGCAAAAGGATGAAGACTCTCACGATAGGCGACGTCGCCATTACCAGCATCATCGAGCGAGACGGGCCGTGGCGGCGGCCGGAAGAAATGTTTCCCAGCTACGACCCTGTGATCGGCCGGCGTCATCTCTCCGAGCTCGATCGCGAGGTGTTCGATCCGGCTTCGGGCAAGATGGTGATCACCTATCAGACTTACATCGTGCGCACGCCCAAGCACACGATCCTGATCGATACCTGTACCGGCGAGGACAAAGGTTATCCGCCACCGATGGATTTCCCGAAGCAACCCTGGCTCGATGGTTTCAAGGGCGCCGGGCTGCGCTTCGAAGACATCGACTACGTATTCTGCACGCACCTGCACATCGATCATTGCGGCTGGAATACAGTTTTGCGTGACGGCCGCTGGACGCCGACTTTCCCGAAAGCCAAGTATATTTTTCACAAAGGCGAATATGCCGCTTGGGAGGAGTCGACCAAGCGCGGCGAAACTCGAGCGGGCGGCGGCGGCAATGTCTGGCGCTACAATTGCGAGCCGGTTGTTCAAGCCGGCCAGGCCCTGCTCGTGGACGACGACTATCAGCTGGACGATACATTTTGGTTGACGCCGACGCCCGGCCATTCGCCGCACCATTGCTGCGTCAACATCAAATCGCGTGGACAGCATGCGGTGGTGATCGGCGACTTGATGCATCACGCTTTGCAATGCCGCGAGCCCAATTGGTCGACGGTGTTCGATTGGGATCCGGCGCAGGCCGCCCGCTCGCGGCGGAAATTTCTCAGCGAGACGGCCGGAACCGGCCGCTATGTGCTGCCGATCCATTTTCCGCATCCGACCACCGGCTTGGTCGAAGCGGATGGCGACCGGTTTCGCTACAAGTTTGTGCGGTAGCTCGGTTTGGGCGCCGTGACCGGCGAAGCCGGCAGGCACTGACTTCGTTCCTGCGCCACAACGACGGATTACGCCAGCCCGGTCAGGCGCATGCTGACGAGCCGTAGCCGCTCGCGCGCACCAACGTCATATGCTTGTGCGTTCGCTCTGGACGGCCGCAGCCCATTGTAGAACGCGCCGGAACAGCCATCGAGTTCTTGCGACACCGCGACGTTGAGGATTGCTTCTGCGCCTTCCTCGACCGTGCTGATCGGCGTAACGCCGCTCTGCCGCACCATCGTTGTCGCCATGTAAGTCGCCGGATGCAGACAATTCGCCGTGACGATCTTGGTATCGAATTCGCGCGCGAGATCGAAGGTAAACATGATTTGTGCGAGCTTGCTTTGGGCATAGGCCCGCCCGCCCGTGTAGCCGCGCCGTAACATGACATCGTCAAAATCGATTGCCTGCTGGGCCAGCGATGCAACGTTCACAATGCGCGCCGGCTTGTTGAGAACTATGAGAGGCAGCAGCAGCCGCATGAGCAGGAAACCGGCCAAATAATTCACGGCGAAGCGCAATTCGTGCCCGTCCGCACTGGTCTGCCGTTCTCCCGCGGCGCCGCCCGAGCCGATTCCGGCATTATTGATGAGCAGGTCGAGACGATTGCAGTGTTGGCGAACCAGATCGGCGAGGCGACGCACCTCGGCGAACGACGAAAGATCGGCCGGCAGAAAAACCGCCGAACCGCGGCCATCGGCCTCGATTTGTTGAAGGAGCTCCCTACCTCTGTCTTGATTGCGCCCGTGGATCAAAACGCGCGCACCCTGATCGGCCAGGCGCCGCGCCACCATCCGGCCGACGCCGTCGGTCGAACCGGTGACCAATGCGACTTTGCCTGCCGCGCTCATGTTAGGCGGCGATCTTCGACAAACCGACGAGCGAGCCGCTCATTCATAACCTCGTTTGCCTTCGACCGCCGCGACGTAACGCGCGACAGATTTTTCCAGCACGGCTTTGGCGTCATTCGCAATGACACGGTCGAAATAATGACCGTAGATCGTCTCAAAGGCGAACGGCTTAAGCGCCGCGCCGATGTGCTCCACCGTGCGCGCCGACAACGGAATGAAATTCGGATAGCTGCGCATGAACGATAGCCATTTGCGATCGGTGGCCACGGTGAGGATGTCGCCGGCGCAAACGACGCCGCGTCCGCCGGCGCCCCCGGCCCAATACAATACGGTGCCGCCGGCAAAGTGACCGCCGCAGCGCACCAGTGTGACGCCGTCCCATAACGTTTTTGTCTCGCCGTCCCATAGCTCGATCGCGGGATCGTTACGCATGATCCATTGCTTGTCGGCGGCATGAAGGTGAATGCGCGCTGTGAACGCACGCGCCCATTCCACCATCGTCGTGTAAAAATGCGGGTGCGAGATTGCGATCGCATCGATGCCGCCGAGACCTTCGATCATGGTCACCGTCGCGTCGTCGAGCGTTGCGATGCAATCCCACAGAATATTGCCGCTGCCGGTGCGCACCAGCAGTGCGCGCTGGCCGATGGCGAATGCCGGCGTCGCGCCGACGCCGATGACGCCGTTCTCGTATTCGCGGAAGGTGTTGGTATGGCTCTGCTGCAAGGCTTGCAGCGTGGTCCAGGTCTGGCCGCGCGGCGGCACGTATTGCCGCTCCTCCTCGCAGATGAGGCAACGATCCGGCATTTGCGCGCTCTCGGCATATTGCGTACCGCATGCGGTGCAGATGGCGAGGGGCATGGTGCTATTCCTTGCGTTGCGGTACGCGAGCGGCGCGGCCGAAATCCATACTCGACCGGCCGAAATCGATACTAGACCGGCGAACTGCTCTCACCACCACCCCTACCCCCCTCAAGCCAGCGAGTAACCCCGCCTTAAACCGGGCCCTCTAGCGTCCTCCCCGGGGCGCGTCGGTCGCGCTGGGGACGGCTTATGGCGTGGCGTGAGGGACGAAAGCGCGGCGGCGGTGCCAGCGACGATCTCGACTTATCGCCGCAGGAC
>JBASAH010000267.1:0-2827 GCA_049650505.1 Xanthobacteraceae bacterium | reverse complement strand
CGTCTCGCTCATGGTGAAGCCGGGGGCGAGCGTATTGACGCGGATGCCGTGCTCGCCGAGCTCCCGCGATAGCGCCCGGGTCATCGCCATGATGCCGCCTTTCGAGGTGACGTAATGCAGCATCGAGGGAATGCCGCGATAGGCAGTGCCGGAACCGATATTGATGATCTTGCCGTAGCCCTGCGCGCTCATTTGCGGCACCACATGCTTCACCAAGAGAAACGGTCCGCGCAAGTTGATCGCCATCACGCGATCCCACAACTCGACGTCGATCTCGGTGCATTTGGTTTCCTGGAGCGGCGCGAACAGCGCGGCGTTGTTGACGAGAATGTCGACCTTGCCGAAACGCTCCATGGTTTTGGCGACCAGCCCCTTCACCGCGCCTTCATCGCTGACATCGGTGATCGAGCTCTCGACGGAATTGGCGCCATGCTCGCGGGCGAGCGCCGCACCGACCTCGCTGCCGTCGGCGATATCGGCGATCATCAGGCGCGCGCCTTCGGCGGCGAGCGCGCGTGCATAGTGACGGCCGATTCCTTTGGCGCCGCCGGTCAGGATTGCCACGCGGCCGTCGAGACGCGCCATTGCTCCGTTTCCTCCGGCAACCTGCGGTGACTGGTTGTTTCAGCCCTTGCCGCCGTGCTGCTCGATGAATTTGGCAAAGGCAGCCAGCTGTTGCTTGATAAAGCCCACAGCCTGCTCGTCCTTAAGTTGCCCGGATTTTTCGTCGAATTTCTGCATAGCCCCGCCAATAAAGACTTCCGGCTTGTTCATCGTCAGCGCGTCGAGGAAAATCATGCAGCGGCGCAGGTCGTATTGCATGCGCCCGCCGCCCAGAATACCGGCCGCCGCCGATATGATCGTGACCGATTTATTGGCGAAGGGCTGGTTCGGCAGCCGCGACACCCAGTCGATCGCGTTCTTCAAGCCGCCCGGAATCGAATAATTGTATTCCGGACTGACGAAAATCACGCCGTCGGCGGCTCGAATGGCGTCCGCGAGCGTGTGCACCGGCGCCGGAAAACCGGACGAGTTTTGTACGTCGGCATTGTAGAGTGGAAATTCGGAGAATGGCGGCGCCTCGGAAATCTTCAAGTTCGCCGGCGCCCAACCAGGCAGCAGGTTCATGACCATACGGTTATACGAACCTTTGCGCAGGCTGCCGCAAATGGTGATGACGTTCAATGCTTTATCCGCCATGGCACGATCCTTTTCTTCCTATGCGTGCAAACGCTAAGTGGTGGCGCATCTAATGCAACGTTCTTGTTTATCCCGTTTTGCTCTCACGTACTCGGAGAATTCAATAAGGACGGAGCGGCGATCTCCTTCCAGCTATGCAACGGCGCCTTGAGCTCGCCAAGCCGAAGCATGAAATCGGCCATAGTTTGCACGCCATAGACCGGACTACCGAATTCATCCCTGACATCGCGGATCACTGCCTCCATCGCGGCGCCGTTGAGCGTTGCGGACGGCTCGTGCGTCAAGTAGATTTGCGCCGCGCGTTTTGGATCGTCGTGAATGAGGCGCGCCGCCTCGTCGAGCGCTTTGGCGACGACTTCCGCCACCCGCGGCTGCGCGTCGACGTAAGAACGGCGCGCGCCGAGGATCAGGAATGACGACTTGCCGTTCATGATATCGGTCGATTTCGCCATGACATGGACGTTTGCGGCGCGCAGCGCGATCTGGGTGAACGGCGGCGAAGAAAAATACGCGGTCGCTTGCCCGGTATTTTCGGCAAGCGCGGCGATCGCCTGCGCATGGGAAAGCGTAATGACCTGATCGCGCAAATGGTCGAATTCGCCGAAGGTCTTTTCCGATTGCATTTCCAACAAATACATTTGCGGTGAGGTCAACGTCGGTACGGCAATGCGGTCGGCACTCTTGAGATCGGCGATTGAGCGTTCATCGGCGCGATTGCTCAGGAGAATAAGAGGCACCGAGCTAATCCCGGACACGGCGAGAATCTGTCGCGGTTTCTCCTTCGTCTGCTGCCAGGCGGCGAGCAATGGGGCGGTACCGAACGGACCCATATCGATGAGGCCGCTGGCGATGGCGGCACGCAACTCGCCGCTATCGGCAAAGCGTTGAAATTTCGCCTGCAGGTCGAGATGTGCGGCCTTGGCCTGCTTTTCGATGAGCTTGAGTTCTTCGCAGACATAAAGCGGCAGAAATGCGAAGCCAAAGCCCATCCCTATCCTGACTTGCTCCTGCGCAAGCGCGGGCGCAAGCCCCGCCCACAACGCCAAAAACGCGGTAAACCAACGCAGCAAATCGAGCCTCAACCGGCTTTCTCATCGGCGATCGGATTACGTAGAATTCCGACCCGCTCGATCTCGACTTCGACGGTGTCGCCGCTCTTCATCCAGACCGGAGGCTTGCGCGCATGGCCGACGCCGGACGGCGTGCCGGTGAAGATGACATCGCCGGGTTCAAGGCTGATGCCCTGCGTGATGTAAGCCAGCATTTCGGAAATCGGGAACATCATATTGTCGGTATTGTCGGACTGCATCACGGTGCCGTTGAGGCGGCTTTGGATTTTCAGCCCCTTGGCGGCGTCCGGCAGATCGTCCGCAGTAACCAGCCACGGACCGAAACCGCCGGTACGGTCGAAATTCTTGCCCATGTCCCACTGCGTGGTTTTGCGTTGAAATTCGCGCACCGAACCTTCGTTGCCGCAAGAATAGCCGGCGATGCACGCGGTCGCATTAGCCGTGGTGAGATGTTTGGCGCGCTTGCCAACCACCAGGATCAGCTCGGCTTCATAATCGAGTGTCTCCGAGGCTTGCGGGCGGACGATGGGCGCCCCGTGCGGCACCATCGAGGTCAG
>JBASAH010000266.1:0-1983 GCA_049650505.1 Xanthobacteraceae bacterium | reverse complement strand
CCCTTGCGCCTCGGTCACTTCGACATGCGGCTCCGGCAATTCGTCGAGAAAGCGCGACGGAATATTGGTCTGCCACAGGCCGTGCATGCGGCGGTTGGTGGCGAAATAGATCTTCGCCCGCTTGCGCGCGCGCGTTAAGCCCACATGCGCGAGCCGGCGCTCCTCCTCCAGCCCGGCGCGGCCCTGATCGTCGAGCGTGCGCTGGTGTGGAAACAGGCCCTCTTCCCAGCCCGGCAGAAACACGGTGTCGAATTCCAGACCCTTGGCCGAATGCAGCGTCATTATATTGACCGCGTCGGCCTCGGCGGCGCTCTCGTTGTCCATCACCAGCGAGATGTGCTCGAGAAAACCTTGCAGGTTTTCGAACTCCTCCATCGAGCGCACCAGTTCTTTCAGGTTCTCCAGCCGCCCGGCGGCGTCGGCGGAGCGGTCCTTCTGCCACATTTCGGTGTAGCCGGATTCGTCGAGGATGATTTCGGCGAGCTCGGTATGCGGCAGGCTATCGCGCTGGCCGCGCCAGCGGTCGAGCGCCTCGATCAAGCCGCGCAAGGCGCCGCGCGGCTTCGGCTTGAGCTCGTCGGTGGCGATCATGGCGCGCACCGCTTCGGTCAGCGGCACGCGGCGCTTGCGGGCGTGATCGTGCAGAAGCTGCACGGTGGCGTCGCCGAGCCCGCGCTTGGGCACATTGACGATGCGCTCGAAGGCAAGATCGTCGGCCGGCGAATTGACCACGCGCAGATAAGCCAGCGCATCGCGGATTTCGGCGCGCTCGTAGAACCGCGGGCCGCCGATGACGCGGTACGGCAAGCCGAGCGTGACGAAGCGGTCTTCGAATTCGCGCATCTGGAACGAGGCGCGCACCAGGATGGCGATCTCGTTGAGCGTGTGGCCTTGGTTTGGTTCACCTTGGCGCTGCAACTGCTCGATCTCCTCGCCGATGGCGCGGGCTTCCTCCTCGGAATCCCAGGCGCCGGTGACTGCGACCTTCTCGCCAAGCTCGTCCTCGGTGCGCAGCGTCTTGCCGAGGCGGCCTTCGTTATGCGCGATCAGGTGCGAGGCGGCGGCGAGGATATGGCCGGTGGAGCGGTAATTGCGTTCCAGCCGGATCACGGTGGCGCCGGGAAAATCGTGCTCGAAGCGCAGGATGTTGTCGACCTCGGCGCCGCGCCAGCCGTAGATCGACTGATCGTCGTCGCCGACGCAGCAGATGTTTTTACTTCCCTCTCCCCCTGCGGGAGAGGAAAGAGGCGCGCTCTGCGTCATCGCACTTGATTGCCCCGCCCGCTGCGCCAACAGCCGCAGCCACAGATATTGCGCGACATTGGTGTCTTGGTACTCATCGACCAGAATAAATTTGAACCGCGTCTGATACTGCCGCAGCACTTCGGGCTGCTCGCGGAACAGCCGGATGTTTTCCAGCAGCAGATCGCCGAAATCGGCGGCGTTGAGGATTTTCAACCGCTCCTGATAGGCCTTGTAGAGCTTGAGCCCCTTGCCATTGGCGAACACCGCCGCTTCGCCGCCCGGCACCTGTTCGGGGGTGAGCCCGCGGTTCTTCCAGCCGTCCATCAGCATCGCCATAACGCGCGCCGGCCAGCGCTTCTCGTCGATATTCTCGGCCTCGAGCAGCTGCTTGATCAGCCGGATCTGGTCGTCGACGTCGAGAATGGTGAAATCGGGCTTGAGCCCGACCAGCTCGGCATGGCGGCGCAGGATTTTCACGCCGATCGAATGAAAGGTGCCGAGCCACGGCATGCCTTCGACCACGCCGCCGACGATCTCGCCGACGCGGGCTTTCATTTCGCGCGCCGCCTTGTTGGTGAAGGTGACGGCGAGGATTTCGCTCGGCCAGGCGCGGCCGGTCGCGAGAATATGAGCGATGCGCACGGTCAGCACGCGGGTCTTGCCGGTGCCGGCGCCGGCCAGCACCAGGACCGGCCCGTCGAGGGTTTCGACCGCGAGCCGCTGTTCCGGGTTCAAACC
>JBASAH010000265.1:0-6238 GCA_049650505.1 Xanthobacteraceae bacterium | reverse complement strand
CGACTGAACTGTAGGAACTTCAAATCCACCGCACTAGGGCTTCGGCATCACACCCATCAGCACCCACAGCACCTAACGCATAGGCTCATCATGATCGACGTCTATTACTGGACCACGCCCAACGGCCACAAGGTCACGATTTTCCTCGAGGAAGCCGGATTGGAATACAAGATCATTCCGATCAATATCGGCAAAGGCGAGCAGTTCAAGGCAGATTTTTTGACGGTGTCGCCGAACAATCGGATTCCGGCAATCCTCGACCACAAGCCGGCCGATGGCGGCAAGCCGATCTCGGTTTTCGAATCTGGCGCGATCCTGCTTTATCTTGCCGACAAGACCGGCAAATTCATCTCGAAAGATTTGCGCGCCCGCACCGCGGCGCTGGAATGGCTGTTTTGGCAGATGGGCGGTCTCGGCCCGATGTCCGGGCAGAACAATCACTTCGCCCATTATGCGGTCGACAAGATCCCCTATGCCATCGATCGCTACCGCAATGAGGTGAACCGCCTCTATGGCGTTATGAACAAGCGGCTCGCCGGCCATGAATATCTTGCCGGGCCTTATTCGATCGCCGACATGGCCTGTTATCCATGGGTCGTGCCGTGGGAACGCCAAGGCCAAAAACTCGGCGACTTCCCGCACGTCAAGCGCTGGTTCGAGGCGATCAAAGCGCGCTCGGCGGTGATCAAGGCTTATGAATGGACGCCGAAGATTAATCCCGGGGCGGGCGGCATCCGCACCGCGGAAGAGCGCGCGATTCTGTTCGGGCAAACCGCGCAGTCGGTCGCGGCGATGGCGGGGGCAAAGCAATAAGGTCGTGGCGCTCGTTCCTGCGCAGGCGCGATCTCAGATCGCCCGATTGGCCTGCGCGGGAATGAGCGGAGATATCGTCGCGTTACCGGATAACGCGCTGCTACTGCTGCGCCGCTCCGCCGAGATAACCCGTGATCTTCCAGGCGCCGCTTTGCTTGGTGTAGCAGATTTGGTCGCCGCCGAGCGGCGACACTGTTTGCGCATCGACGTATCCGGCTTTGCCGGACGGCGCTGCCACGTGCAGAAAGAATGGGTCGTTGGGATTGGTGGGCGGCGCGGTGTCGGGCAATACACGGACGAGATTCATGCCGAGCTTCTCGATCACCGGCGAATTAGGTTGCGCCGCGGCGCGCACCTCCACGCCGTTTTTGTTTGGATAGCCCCATTCGCCGGGATCGGTCTGGGTTGCCTTGGTAAGCGCTTCCAAAGCGGTGGTATCGAGATTCGGGTCGGCCGGAGAGCAAAGAACGCCCGGTTGCTGTGGTGATTCCGCCGCCGACGCTTCGGTGGCGAAGCCGGCCAATATCTGCCAACCCGAGTCATCCGCTGCGCCAAGATCGATCGCCTTGGCGAGATTTTCGATGCCAGATTTGCGTGGATCGGCGAGATTCTTGTCCTGAACCCAGAAGAAGTTTTGCGTCACCACCATTCTGCCAAGCGCGGCGCGGTCCTTGTGGGCGGCGACTTCGGCGAGCTGGTTGCGAAAAGCGGTGAAGCTCGGATCGTTCAACGTTGGCGGCGGGGTCACCGGCACCGTCTGATAAGGCTTGATCGGCGGCGAAGGCGGCGGCTTGAAACCGCCGGGGGGCAGCGGCAACTGCCCTTGCTGCGCCAAGCCGGGATGTTCGGCGAGAACCGCCACGGCGGCAGCAATTGCTAAAGCGGCAATCAGCCGACGGCGCATGAAAAAACCTCCTGGTTCATGGGCATATATTGACGCGGCTAACGGCGAATTGCGACGGGGCTGCGGCGACGTGCGAGGGATTGTCATCGATACGATTTCAATACGATTTGGGCAGTCCTAAAACTTTTTCGGCGATGAAGCAGAGCACGAGCTGCGGTGAAACCGGCGCAAGCTTGGCGATCATGATTTCCCGAAAATAGCGCTCGACGTGATATTCCTTGGCATAGCCGTAACCGCCATGGGTCGCAATCGCGGTTTGGCAGGCTTTGAACCCGGCTTCGGCGGCGAGGTATTTGGCGGCGTTCGCCGCGGGTCCACAGGCAATGCCGTCATCATATTGCCAGGCGGCCTTCAACATCACGAGATCGGCTGCTTCCAGTTCCATCCAGCATTCCGCAAGCGGATGCTGAATCGCCTGATTTTGTCCGATCGGCCGCCCGAACACGATGCGCTCTTTGGCATAGACGCTTGCGCGCGCCAGCGCAGCACGGCCCAGTCCGATGGCTTCGGCAGCGACCAGGATCCGCTCCGGATTAAGCCCGTGCAGGAGATACTCGAAGCCGCGGCCCTCTTCGCCGATCCGATCCGCGGTCGGCACCGACAGGCCGTCGATGAACAGCTGATTGGAGTCGACCGCCTTGCGCCCCATTTTCGCGATCTCACGCACCTCGACGTAACGGCGATCGAGCGCCGTATAGAACAAGCTGAGACCGTCGGTGGATTTGCGGCCGCTGCCGAGCGGCGCCGTGCGCGCTAGGAGCAGCATTTTGTCGGCGACCTGCGCGGTGGAAATCCAAATCTTTGCGCCGCTGACGACATAGACGTCGCCGCGACGCTCCGCCTGCGTTTTGATCTTGCCGGTCTCGAGCCCGGCATCGGGCTCGGTCACCGCGAAACAGGCCTTTTCCTCGCCGGCTGCGATCGGCGGCAGCATGCGGCGCTTCTGCTCCTCGCTACCGTAAACCACGACCGGATTGAGCCCGAAGATGTTCATGTGAATCGCTGAGGCGCCCGACAGGCCGGCACCCGACGCCGCCACGGCTTGCATCATGACTGCGGCTTCGCTGACGCCGAGGCCCGAGCCGCCATGGGCCTGCGGAATGCAGACGCCGAGCCAGCCATCGGCGGCCATTGCGCGATAAAACTCTTCGGGAAATTGGCCGTCGCCGTCGCGCTTGAGCCAATAATCGTCACCGAAGCGCGCGCAGATCTTTTCGACTGCGGCGCGCACCGATTGCGCAAGCTCAGTGGGAGCGAAGTCGATTGACGTTACTCCGGAAGCCCGATCCCGAAGATATTAGGCTACGATCGCTCGCCACGAAACTGCAGTCCGGCTACTCCGCCGCCTGCAGATCGGATGCATCGATGAAGCCGCCGGCCTGGCGGCGCCACAAAGCCGCGTAATGGCCGTCTTGCGCCAGCAGGTCGCGGTGCGAACCCTGCTCGGCGATACGGCCATTTTCCAGCACGACCAGCCGATCCATCTGCGCGATAGTGGAAAGCCGATGCGCGATCGCAATCACGGTCTTGCCGGTCATCAGCGTGCCAAGGCTCGATTGGATGGCGGCTTCGACCTCGCTGTCGAGCGCCGAGGTCGCTTCGTCGAAGACCAGGATCGGCGCGTCTTTGAGGATGACGCGGGCGATGGCGACGCGCTGGCGCTGGCCGCCGGATAGTTTCACGCCACGTTCACCGACATGGGCGTCATAGCCGCGCCGCCGGTGCCAGTCTTCCAACTCAAGAATAAATTCGTGCGCATGCGCCAGTCTGGCGGCGCGTTCGATCTCTTCATCGCTGGCGGCAGGCCGGCCGTAACGAATATTGGCGCGGATCGAACGATGCAGCAGCGAGGTATCCTGCGTCACCACCGAGATTTGCGCGCGCAGTGATTCCTGCGTCAGCTGCGATATGTCCTGACCGTCGATCAGGATCGATCCGCCCTCCAGCGGGAAGAACCGCAGCAGCAAGTTGACGACAGTCGATTTGCCCGCGCCGGATCGGCCGACCAGCCCGATTTTCTCGCCGGGACGGATGGTCAGGTCAAAATCCTGCAACACGCCGGCTTCGCGGCCATAGCCGAAGTTGACGTTGTTGAACTCCAGTCTTCCGGCGCGCACCGTCAAAGGACGCGCATCGGCGGGATCGGGCAATTGCAGCGGCCGCGCGATGGTCAGCATGCCCTCTTGCACGATCCCGAGATCCTCGAAGATTTCGGTGATCCGCATCGCGATCTGGCGCGACATATTGGTGAGCTGGAAGGTTAGCGGCAGGACCATCGCAATCGCGCCGACTTCGACTGCGCCGTAGCGCCACAGTAGCAACGCAAGCGCGCCTGATCCGGCGATCAGCAAAGCATTGAGCAGGTCGAGAATGGTGCCGAAGGCGGTAAGCAGCCGCTGGGCGGCCGAGAACAGATCGACGTGGCGATCGACCGCGCGACGCACATACTGGTCTTCGTCGTTGGCACGCGCGAACAGCTTAACGGTGAGAATGTTGGTGTAACTGTCGACGATACGTCCCATCAGCGTCGAGCGCGCCTCCGAAGACCTTTTGGAGCGATCGCGCATGCGTGGCACGAAATGCACGAGCAGCGCGGCATAGGTGCAGAACCAAAGCAAGATCGGTACCGCGAGCCAGCGGTCGGCCGCGGCGGTCAACGCGATGGCCGAAGTGCCGTACACGAAAATGTACCAAACGGTCGTGATCGTCGCGGTCAGCGTCGAGCGCACCGACGGGCCTGTTTGCATCACGCGATTGGAAATGCGGCCGGCGAAGTCGTCCTGGAAAAAAGCCCAGCTCTGCCGCACCACGTGCCAATGCGACTGCCAGCGGATCAGGCCGGTAAACGGCGCCGCGATCGCCTGGTTGGTGATGAGGTAGCGCGTGAAAGTTACCGCCGGCCGCGCGACAAGCACCACCGCTGCCATGCCAAGAAACCATGGCCAGCCGTCGGCGAGCAGCCGTTCGGGCGGCGTTTTGGTCACGAGCGTAACGACGCGGCCGATGAACCAAGGCACCGCGCTGTCGCCCAGCGCAACTAGCAGTTCAACCACGAACAAGGCGGCAAACAGCCATTTGGCTTGCCGAGCGAAATGCCAGAGGAACGCGAGCAGGCTGTGCGGCGGTTCCGGATGTTCCGGCGCCGCGGTGGGCGCGATGAATCGTTCGAAGCGCGACAACATTTGCGGTTGGTTACAGGCCGCGGATGGCCGCCGTCAATTGGCTGGGCCCGTTCGCTGGCGCAGCCTGTGCGCCGATCGGCGCGGCGCGTCGCAATCACGCATCACGACAGGACTGCTGACCTTTTCGCCTTTATGGACACGTGTCATCGTCTAACGCGGAGGGGTAGTCCAAATCTCGCACGAAGAGGGTAGGCCATGCCGGCACGCGCGATGAAACGGCGAACGATTACTGAAATGCGTCTCGCTGGCGCGCTGATTGCGGTTCTGGCAAGCGCTGCTCTGGCGTCCGCGGAAACGTACCCGTCGCATCCGGTGACGATGATAGTCGGTTTTCCGCCGGGCGGTCCGACCGACACGCTGGCGCGCATCGTTGCCGATGCGATGCAAGCTCAGCTCGGCCAGCCGGTCGTGGTCGAAACCTTGAGCGGCGCCAGCGGCACGCTGGCGACTGGACGCGTCGCCCACGCCAGGCCTGACGGTTACACGATCGGCATTGGGCAGTGGTCGAGTCACGTCGCCTCGCCGGCAATCTATCCGCTCGACTACGATGTCTTGCGCGACCTTCAGCCTATTTCTCTACTCGCTGCCTCGCCGTTGTGGATCATCGGCAGAGAGACATTGCCGCCGAATACCATGCCGGAACTGATCGCGTGGATGAAAGAAAGGCCGAACCCGTCGACGTTCGGCACGGTCGGCACCGGGAGCGCCGCCCACCTCTGCGGGCTTTATTTCGCGCAGAAAACCGGATTGCACCTGCAATATGTGCCTTATCGCGGCGCCGCCCCGACGATGCAGGATTTGATTGGCGGCCAGATCGACCTCGCTTGTCTCGAAGCGAGTTCCGGTCTCGCTTATGTCCAAGCCAGCAAGTTCAAGGCTTTTGCCGTGATGAGCGATCGGCGCTGGCCTAAGTCACCCGACACGCCGACGCTGATTGAATCCGGCATACCGGGAGCGACGATTAATTTCTGGCACGGCTTGTGGACCACCAAAGGCACGCCAAAAGAGGCGGTCGATCGCCTGGACGCGGCGGTGATGAGCGCCTTAGCCAATCCTGCCGTGCAGCAGCGGCTGGAAACACTTGGCCAGGTAATCTTTCCTCGCGACCAGCAAAACCCCGCCGGGCTTGCGGCCTATCATAAAGCGGAGATCGACAAATGGTGGCCGATCATCAAGGCTGCTGGCATCAAGGGCGAATGACTCTCAGACCGTTGGCACGGCGGCCACGGGCCGGAACTCCATCGGTACAAAGTCGGGCTGATTGACGACGCGATCGAGCCAGGCGCGGATTGCTGGAAATGGCGCCAAATCATAATCGCATTGCGAAGCGACGTGGGTA
>JBASAH010000264.1:0-14310 GCA_049650505.1 Xanthobacteraceae bacterium | reverse complement strand
CGCTCGGCGCGCACTGCGTCAGTTCGCCGAATAAGGTCTCGGCGGCCGGCCGGTCGTGGCGTCCGATAACGAGCCGGGGCGCGGCGGCGCCGGCCAAGGCATCGTCGAGCCGCAAGCCGTCTTGGTGAAGAATGAGTTTCGGTTTGAGGCGATCGAGAATGCCGGGAAGCTGATTACGATTCATTTCGACATGGATGGTGCAGACGGTCGCGCCTGCCGCCAAGACGCCGAAATAGCAGAGCAGTTGCTCGATGGAATTGTCGGCAAGAAGCGCAACCCGGTCGTTCGGCCCAATGCCACGTTGCGCCAAGAACGTGGCGAAACGGCCGCAGCTTTCGCGCAAGCCGGTGTAATTGATCTCCCGCCCATCATTCGCGGAGATCACCCACGGCTTGCGCGGCGCTCCGGATGCCGCCCGCGCGATCCAGCTTTGCAAAAGCTTTGAGCCAGTCTCTGCCTGCATGATAGAATGCCAGCGGATAATTCCTTAGCATTATAAGCATTTCGTCGCGAGGAACAAAGCCGTGAACGCTAGCGCAAATGCGCAATGGCCCGATCTGCCGTTCGCGGCTTGGCATGAAAGCTGCGACACGCTGCTGTTATGGATGCAGATCGTCGGCAAAGTCCGAATCGCTTGCACGCCGCTGATCAGTCACTGGTGGAACGCAACGTTCGAAGTCACCTCGCGCGGACTTTTGGCGCCGGCGATGCCGTATCGCGGACGCAGCTTCGACGTGGTCTTTGACTTCACGCGGCACCTGCTTGCCATTGAGGCGAGCGACGGCCGCGCCGAGACGCTGGCGCTGGAGCCGATGTCGGTGGCCGATTTCTATGCCGCATTCATGCAGGCTTTGCACCGGCTCGATATCGACGTGCACATCTGGACCACGCCGAGCGAAATCGAAGGCGCGATTGCGTTCGAGCAAGATCGAACGCACGCCCAATATGATCGCGTTTACGTGCAAAGGTTCTGGCAGGCGTTGCTGCAGGCCAAGCGCGTCTTCACCCAGTTCCGCGCCCGCTTCATCGGCAAGGCCAGTCCGGTGCATTTTTTCTGGGGCGGTCTCGATCTTGCCGTTACCCGGTTTTCGGGCCGGACCGCGCCGCCGCTTAAAGGCGCGACGCCAAATGTCGCTCCCTGGGTCATGGCGGAAGCTTATTCGCACGAAGTCTCGAGCTGCGGCTTCTGGCCCGGCAATGGCGGCTACGGCCGCGCCGCGTTCTACGTCTATGCCTATCCGGAGCCCGCTGGTTATGGCGACAGGCGTCTGAAGACCGGCGAGGCGTTCTACGACAAAAACCTCGGGCAGTTCATTCTGCCCTACGACGCCGTGCGCCAAGCCAGCAATCCCGACACTTTGCTGCTCGGCTTTCTGCAAGAGACGTATGAAGCTGCCGCCGATCTCGCGAAATGGGATCGCCAGGCGCTAGAGCGGGCGTCTGCAAGGAACCAAGGTCGCCGCTAAGCGCCGCCGAGCTCGCGGCGCATCAGTGTGGCGCCGTCGGCCATGGCTTTCATTTTGGCAAACGCGATGGCCCGCGGCAGATATTTCATACCGCAGTCCGGCGCCACGACCAGGCGATCGGCTTTGACGTAAGGCAGCGCAGCGCGGATGCGGTCAGCCACCAGTTGCGGTGTCTCCACCGTCATGTCGGCAAGATCAATCACGCCAAGCACGATGGTCTTGGACGGCAATTGCGCCAGAACCTTCAAGTCTAGCTTCGGCTGCGCCGCTTCGATTGAAATCTGCTGCGCTTTGCACTGCTCCAGCTCCGGCAGAAAAGAATAGCCCGACGGCTTTTCACGCACCACGGCGGCATAGCCAAAGCATAAATGCACTGCGATCGTGCCGTGCACGCCGTCGAGTGCGCGATCGAGCGCCTTCACGCCATAGCGGCGCGCTTTATCCGGATGCTGCTGCATCCAAGGTTCATCGATCTGCACCACGTCGGCGCCGGCGGCAAAGAGGTCCTTGATCTCGGCGTTAACGGCGGCGGCATACGCCATCGCTACTGCTTCCTCATCGCCGTAATAGTCATCTTGCGCCTGGCGGCCCATCGTGAACGGGCCGGGCACGGTTGCTTTGATTTTCCGATCGGTGTTGGCGCGCAACACCTTGAGATCGCGCAACTCAACCGGCTGTCTGCGGCGGATCGGCCCGGCGATGCGCGGCACCGGAATTGGCCGGCCATTCCTGTTGATCACAATGCCCGGTTTTTCGATGTCGATGCCGTCGAGCGCGGTGGCAAAGCGATTGGAATAGCTTTCGCGGCGCTGCTCGCCGTCGCTGATGATATCGAGGCCGGCGCGCTCCTGATCGCGGATGGCGAGGATCGTCGCGTCATCCTGCGCCGCTTCGAGCTTGTCAGGCGCGACCAGCCACAGATCATTCGCCCGCACGCGCGGCACTTGCTTGGACAGTTTTTCGCGGTCGATCAGCCAATCCGGCTGCGGATAAGAGCCGACGAGCGAGGTAGGAAGTAGCATTGGACCGCGCTCATTTCATCTCCTCCCCCGCGTAGGGGGAGGAGGATCGATCGAAGCGGGCAGTTAACTGGCTTTAGCCGGACGCTCTCTCGTAGGGATAGATGACGTCGCCGGTCTTCTGGTCGCCGGGCGTAAGCACGGTCTGGTAGCTCATGCCGCGCCAAGTATCGAGGTTCGCACTGTCAGTGATGTCATGATACTGGACCTGCATCACTGCGGATTTGGTCCATTCGCCGTCCTTGCCGAACTTGATCTCGGGATTCATGATCGTGTTGAAGGCGTGGGTGCGCATGTACTCGGCGAGCTTGTCGTCATTGAGGCTCTTGGTGCCCTCGACCGCCTGCTGCAGCACCTGGAAATAGGCATAGCCCCAGCCACCGAGATAATAGCCGAGTGGATCCACGCCTTCGCCCGACGCGCGTGCCTGATATTTCTTGAAGAAGTCAGCCGCCGGCGCCATCAATTTCGATGTAGGCACCCAGAACTCGTAGTTCACGATGCCGTTGAGTCTTGATTTGAGTTTGCTTTTGATGGCGGTGTATTGGATTCCGACCATGCCGCCGCCCATCATCTTCGGCTTCAGGCCCAACTCGCTGGCCGTCTGGACCATGCCGACTGAGGTATTCGGATACGAGCAGATCACCACCAGTTCCGGATTGGTCGCTTGAATTGCGCGAATGATTGGCGAGAAGTCGGTGGTGTTTGGCGGATAGGTTCTATCGTAGACGATCCTAAAACCGTACTTATGAGCGTTCTCGCGGGCGCCTTCGGCTGCATTGCGCGAGAACTCGGCGTCCTCGGCCGTAATCGCGACAGTTTGCGGCTTCGGATTCTGCGCGTTCGCAATCTCGAAGAAGCCTTCGGTGAACGATTGTTTTGGCGTAGGGCCCGACGGCAGCATCGAGAAATATTTCGGGTAGTGAAAATCATGGTTGGCATCGAGTGCGAACAAGCCAACCAAGACCTTGCCCTTCCCCATGACGGACGGGATGGCCGGGGCCACCAAGTTCGTGCCATATGGGCCGATGACGAGGTCGACCTTGTCGACGTCGAGCAGCTTCGCGTAGATGCCGGGCACACTGTCGGGTTTGGTCTGGTCATCGTAATAGATGAGCTTCACCGGCCGGCCGAGCAAGCCGCCCTTGGAATTGGTTTCCTCTTCCCAGATTTGGGCGCCGAGCAGCGCCTGCTTGCCGGCGCCCGCGAGCGCGCCGGTCTGTGCCATGCTAAAGCCGATCTTGATTGGTGCGCCGCCGCCTTGTGCGAAAGCAGCGGTCGAGGCCAAGGCGGGCGAAACCAGCGCGGCGCTAATGCCGGCATTGAGGTCGCGCCGGGTCATGCGATGGGTCATGTTTTCCTCCACAAAAGCACTATTCTGTATTCATCATACCTGACCGGCCGCCCGACAGGGGGCATGACCCGGCAGTGTCGGGCCTTAGCATGCCCTGCTTTGACAGGCGTGAAAAGAGAGCGGCGGATGACGCGGCAATCTGCCCAAAGCACCGTCACTGCCACTTATTGGGATAGACGATTTATACTGAAACATTATCGCGTTAAACTTGTCGCCGCGGCGTGCGTTGCTAGGACAGCAAATGCGTCTTGAGGGAATATGGAGCTGAAGGCCGATGATTGCCCTGTCGGTTAACGGCAAAACCTATAGCGTCGACGTAGAGGACGACACACCCTTGCTGTGGGTGTTGCGCGATACGATTGGGCTCACTGGGACCAAATATGGCTGCGGCATTGCGCAGTGCGGCGCTTGCACTGTGCTGATCGACGGCAAGCCGACGCGCTCCTGCCAAGTCCCGGCCGCTACGCTTGGCAGCCGGGCCGTCACCACCATCGAAGCTCTTGCGCAAAACGGCAAGCTGCATCCGGTGCAGCAAGCCTGGATCGATCTGGACGTGCCGCAATGCGGCTATTGCCAAAGCGGGATGATGATGGAGGCGGTGGCGCTGCTGCGGCAAAAGCCGAAGCCGACGGATGCCGATATCGACGCCGCGATCACCAACATTTGCCGTTGCGGGACTTATCAGCGGGTTCGGGCGGCCATTCATGCCGCGGCAAAGGTGGGCTAAAGCGAAATGTCTTTAGGTTGAATCGCCATTTCGCTTTAGCTTATTGTTTGAGCATGATCTCTCCCGAAAACCGGTATCCACTTTTCGGGATCATGCTTTAGCCGCAGCGCCGATGAACGAGATCACAGCGAAATCGCAGCCGGCAGCGAGCTATGCCAAGAAAGCCTGGCAGTCGGACGTTATCGTCGATCTGATCAAGCACTACGGCTTTCCCTATATCGCGCTCAATCCGGGCGCCAGTTACCGCGGGCTGCACGACTCGCTGGTCAATTACGGCGGCAATGATCCGCCGCTTCTGCTCTGTCAGCACGAGAAGATTGCGGTGCAGATTGCGCACGGCTACGCCAAGACGACCGGCCGGCCGATGGTGGCGATTGTGCACGATGTCGTCGGCATGCTGCATGCGACGATGGGAATTTACTACGCCTATCTCGACCGCTGCCCGGTCTTCGTTATCGGCGCGACCGGTCCAATGGATGAAAGCCGGCGTCGGCCGTTCATCGATTGGATTCACACGGCGAATGTCAACGGCGAACAGCTTCGTCATTACGTGAAATGGGATTATCAGCCGGCCAGTATCGAAGGGGTGCCGGATTCCTTTGCGCGCGCCTATGCGGCGATGATGACCGAGCCGCAAGGGCCAATTTATATGTGCTACGACGCCTGGCTTCAGGAGCAGCCGCTCGAGCGCGACGTAGCGCTGCCGAAGCCGTCGCACAGCAAAGTTCCGGTGCCGATGGCCGCGGATTCGATGGCGCTCGACCAAGTAGCCGAGCGCCTGCTGGCCGCGAAATATCCGGTTTTGTTGGCAGAATATGTCGCGCGCAGTCCAAGCGGTTTCGCTAATCTCGTCGCACTCGCCGACACCATCGGCGCCGCGGTGTTCGACGTCCACGCCCGGCTCAATTTTCCCAATCGCCATCCGCTCAATCTGAGCTGCCACAAGGAAATCTTCCGTGACGCGGACCTCATCGTCGCGCTCGACACGCGCGACTGGGAAAAATCAACTCACTACATCGACCGCACCGCACGCCGCGTCTTGCCGTACTATCCGTCCGATTGCGAGATGATCGAGATCGGGTTCGGCGAAATCAATTTGAGCAAATGGTCGACGGATTATACGCGCATGCCGGCGTGCAGCCTACGCGTGCTCGGCGATACGCTCACCGCGATCCCTAAGCTCACACAGCTATGTCACGAGCGGCTTAGGCGAGACCGGCGGCTGGCCGCGCGCGTGGCGGAGCGCGCCAAAGCGGTCGCGGCAAAGCACGACGCGCTATTCGCGGCCTGGAGCGAACAAGCAAAGCAGGCTTGGGATGGCGTGCCCATCACGCTGCCGCGGCTCGCCAGCGAGCTATGGAGCGTTATCAAGGGCGAAGATTGGGTGCTGACCGCAAACACGCTGCAGGATTGGGCCTATAAGCTGTGGGATTTCGATAAACCGCACCGCCATCCTGGACATGCGCTTGGCACCGGCACCCAGATCGGCCTATCGCTCGGCGTTGCCTTGGCCCATCGCAGCAAGGGACGGCTCGTCGTCGACATCCAGCCTGATGGCGATCTGTTATTCGACGCCGGCGCGCTGTGGACCGCGGCCAAGAACAAGATTCCGCTGCTCGTCGTGATGTACAACAATCGCGCCTATTACAACGATTGGGAGCATCAGATTCATATCGCGCGGCAGCGCGGGACGCCGGTAGAGCGCGCCTCTATCGCGCAGGACATCGCGGCCCCAAATGCCGATTTCGCCGGCTTGGCGCGGAGCATGGGCTGGTACGCGGAAGGGCCCATCGAAAAGCCCGCCGATATTGCGGCGGCGCTGCGCCGCGCCATCGCGCAAGTGAAGGGCGGCACGCCGGCGCTGGTTGATACTGTGCTTCGACCGCGCTGACGGGACTACCCGCGGCTCAAATTAGCGCGGCTTATCTGTACTGGGAGCCTGTCGTCACGGCCTCGGCTGTGCGCGAGGTTCCATAGTTTCTGTTTGCATAATTGGTCAGGTCGGCAATCGTCAGTTGCCGTTCCGTGAACAAGTTTCCCGAATCTACCGTATTGGTCAGGCTGTCGAGAAAAGCAGTGGTATCCGCTAGCCGATGCTGTTTTGCCGGCTGCGGTTTGACGGCAGCAAGTTTTGCTGGGCTAGATGCGTTCGCCGGTTTCGGCGGGCTTTGGATTTGGGCTTGCGCTGTCATCAAAGCATTCGTCGGTTTCGGGGCGCTGGGAATTTGCGCGTACGCTGTCACCAGAACAGGTTCGGCGGAAACCCTGCTGATCTCGCTTTTCACCAAATTGCGGAATTCCGAATTGAACTGCGCTCCAGGATGCGAGTCATTGTTGGCCATGTATTCGATGTTCGGCCCGATCAACTTCTTCGATCCCATCCCGCCAAAGGTCATCCATGGATTTGGATTATAGACTTCGATCATCCGGCCAACACGTCCGGTAACATTCGGATTCCAGCTCAGCATCGATGGTTGAAGCGCGATAATGGCATCGATGTATTTGGACTTGTTCGCGACAAAGACCGTACTGTTGGCTCCTAAACTATATCCGACAACGACGGTTCGCGTTCCTGCGGGAAGACGATCGATATCCTCGACCAAGGAAGGCCACTCTTGGTGCAAATAGGTATGGACTTCGACATCGGGCATAAATTTGAGCTCGGCAACGAGTTCAACGAGCCCAATTGCGGGAAGGGGGCCGAACATCGGCCACAACACAGCGACGAAGGTCTTGGCGGATGCCGCGGAACAGAACAGCGAACAGCACAACGCAAGAGCGAGAGATACTCTTTTCATTATTACTTCTGCCCTGTCCGGGATCTTGCGCCAACTCGGTTAACGATCATTTTCCCCCGCCCGAGAACCGCCCAGAAACCAGCCCCGAAAACCGGTCCTGGAAATAAATCCGCACTCAATCGGCGGCGTCCCCGGATACCAACAGCGAACAATTGCGGAGATTTTGGGGGAGGGACGTGGAAAAATTTACAAACGGCCTTTTTTCAACGGCTTTGCGGCAGGTTAGCCAGCTGCAGCTTGGCGTCGGCCGAGCCCCGGTCGGCGGCAATTTGGTACCATTTTCGAGCGTTTTCGACGTCCGGCCTTACCATGATGGCGCCAAGCCGCTTGATGACCAGCGGATCATAGGTGGAGCCGAGTGCCAGAGCGGCCTCGGCACTGCCGGCGTCGGCGCCACGCTCAAACACCAGCCGCGCAGCGGTGAAGTCGCCATCCTTGAGAAGACTGTTGCCGCGCTTGATCAGCATGGCGATTTCGCTGTCGTCGAGCGCGACAGGCGGCCTCGCCGCACTCTGCTGGGCAATGCTGGAGGAAGCCGGCTGGGTCGGCGGGACCGCGGCGGTTTGTACCTTCGATGGCGCTTCGCTGGCCGCTGAATTTGCTTCGGCCGGCGAGACAGTCGGCCGATTCACCGCTGGCGGATTCGCTGCCGGCTCGTTCACCGCTGACTGATTTACCGTTGATGCCGGCGGCGTCTCGACATTTGCCGGTGATTGGTTCGGCGGTGGAAGCGATGCGATCGCCTGCGGGGGTGGCGCCGCGACATTAGCTTGTGCGGGCGGTATTTGCGGCGGCGGCGCGCTCGCGATCGACGAACCTGCGTCGGCTAGGCCTGGTGCAACTAGGCCTGGTGCAACTAAGCCTGGTGCAACTAAGCCTGGGACAATTCGGGCGGAGTTCACCAAGGGCGGCGTCCGGTCGTCGGCTGTCAGCGAAGATGGCGCTGCGTTGACCTGAGCGGTGCGATGGACGGTTTGCTTGGGATTAAACAACAGGACCACTGCGGCGGCGACAGTCGCTGCAATGGCGCAGACAATCCCCAGGCGCAGCATGGTCGGCCAAACATTCGAAACGCCAGCCGGCGGTTCGGGAACCAGTTCAGGATCAAGCGCGCGCTGGTGCCAAGCCCGATCGTCTCCGGGATTCCGATTTGCCCAGCTGACGAGCTTGTTCTCCGCTCGCTGTTCGGCCGGTAGTGCAACAGGTTCTCCGAGTACCGGCCGCATCGGGTCACGCGCCGATTCGCGCGCCGCCGGTTCACGCGCCCACGGCGGCGCGTAGTCCAGCTCAGTATTGGACCTGACTGGATCCTTACTCGGCGAATTCATGGTCGCCTTTCGTGGGCACGGCTCGTCAGAAGACGTGTTTCGATTTTCTCCTTAATGATGTTCACGCGCCTGCGCCTGCGCCTGCCATTGAATAAATTTACGGAACAGCTCTTCTCGATCAGCGTCGCTGGCCGGCATTCTCGGCTGATGGCTTAGGAAGGTATCGAAGTCGGCGCGTTGTTGCTGTTTTTGCTGCTGCTGGGCTTGGATCTGCTGCAGCTGGTCATCCGCCACGCTGAACCTCGTCCAGCCCGGCACGGTCGCCGCCAGGTTCACGTCACGCCATTTCGGATGGTACGGCGGGTGCTGCAGCGCATCCCAACGGCTGAACAGATATTGGATGAAACGATCAACCTTGGCGTAGCGCTCTGTGTTTTTCGGCCAATTGAAAACAGCAAGCACCGCGGGAACCGCGATCGTGTCGATGCGATCCTGGCCCTGCAGTAGATTGGGGTAATCCTGCTTGTTGAACTCGCCGAGCGTATAGAGGTCCTCGAAAGTCTTGGTGAATGGAATATTCACCAGATGCAAACCCGAGCTCTGCGGAATCTTGCCGAAGAAATCGATCGGCTTGGGGATAACGCGGGCAATGGCATCGACCTGGCCCGACTGCAGCTTCTGCAACGCAGTCGGTTGATCGATAAGCACCTGCTCAACGTTGATGCCGAGCCGTTGGAACACAATAGTGCCGGTCAAGCTCGCGCCGGTACCGGCGGGACCGAAATTGACCTTCTTGCCGCGCAAATCCTCCAGCGACTGAACGTCGTTGCGCGCCAGAATGTGCAATTCCGCGATCGGCAGCCGGATGATGTACTGAACGCGGCGTTCAAGGTTCGGTATCTTCCGCTGGGTACGGAAATATTCGAATACGTCGGACTGTGTGACGGCCGCATCCACTCCGCGAAGATAAAGCAGGTCATCGAGATTGGACGCCGCGCCATAGGACACGATCGGAAGAATGCGTAAGTTGTCTCCGTCGTTTAAGACCGAAGCCATTTCATCGACGAAGCGCATGTAGGTTCCAGAAAGCAGGCCGCCGGCAATGCCGACGGTCCATGCATTCTTTCGGTCGCGCAATGCGGCGTCGGTGCCGCCTTCGCGAATGGATTTCGGTACAACCTGCGCCGCGAGATTGACACTGAACAAACCGATCGCCAGCGCCATGACGCTGGCGAAAACAACCCGATTACGCATTTTAACGCCCCAAACCTGCACAATGCGGCCCTGAGAGGACCATTAGATGCAGCCATGCACACGATCGGGAATTATTTATGGCCGCGCGATGCGCGAAATAGATTTCTGATCGCGACAATTTGGTCCCGCATGTGGGAGCGCGACACAATTTATCAGCAGATTTGAGATTTATTTGTTTGACGGAACATTTGAGAATTATTTGTCAGGGGTTAGTCGCGGAAAAAATTTGGCCTCATTCTGACCAGAGTTTCTGGTCTGACTAGAAGCCGTCGCTTTGCATTCTAGAGTGCTACGGTTACGCAACTTCAGGCGGGCGGTCGGCGCGAATACAACCAGGGCGCATTGCAATCGGTTGCGAATTGCAAAGCGCGAATTGTAACTGCCGCGTTGGCGCAGCCGAGCGGCAAGCGTGAGTCGAGCGTGAGGAGAGGGTGAGATGTTAAGACGGAATCTATTGCTGTTCGCCGGCTTGCTCGCCGTATCGGTAGGCCTGCTCACCGCGGTCGGGCTTGCAGCTTTGCGGATTGCACCGACCGACCAATGGCCGAGCCGGCCGGTCACCATGGTGGTGCCGTTCGCGGCAGGCGGTCCCACCGACGTTGTCGGCCGCATCGTCGCAGACAGGTTGAGCGACGCGCTCGGCCAGCAAGTCATCGTCGAAAACGTCGGCGGCGCCGGCGGGATGACCGGCGCCCAACGCGTGGCGGTGGCCAATCCGGATGGTTATCAGATTCTCCTCGGCACCGTGGGCACCCAAGCCTACAATCAGACCCTCTATAAGAAGCCGCTCTACAATGCAGTCGATGACTTCACGCCAGTTGCGCTCATCGCCGAGCAGCCACTGGTACTTGTCGTGCCCGAGAATTTTCCGGCCGACTCGCTGAAAACCTTCACGCCATACGTCAAAGCCAATTCGGCGAAATTGTCTTTCGGCTCGGGAGGCAGCGGCTCTGCGACCCATCTCGGGTGCGTGCTGCTCAATACCGCGATCGGCGCCAACGTCCAGCATGTGCCATATCGTGGCTCCGCTCCTGCCATGCAGGATCTCATCGCTGGACGCATAAACTATCTGTGTGACGCCGTCTCCACCGCGCTGCCGCAGATCAAATCCGGGACCGTCAAACCACTAGCTGTCCTGGCGCGCCACAGATCGGCGGTGCTGCCGGATGTGCCGACTGCGCAGGAACAAGGACTTGCCGGCTTCGAGGCCAATAATTGGATCGGGCTGTTCTTGCCGCGCAAGACCCCAGAGCCGATCGTCCGCCAACTGCACGATGCCGCCATCAAGGCCATGAATGTGCCGGCGCTGCGGGCGCGCATGGAGGCAATCGGCACCGACTTGGTGAGCGCCGATCGCACCGATTCCGCCTACCTCAAGCGCTTCGTCAGCAGCGAAATCGAGAAATGGGCAGTGCCGATCAAGGCGAGCGGCGTGTCGGTGGAGTAAAGCTGCCGGTAGAGTAAAGCTTCGCCGCTTTTCACCTGCGCGCGGCATTACGCGGCGCGGCCGGCTTTTGGCCGCCGCCGCATCACTCCTTCACGCTCTTCACCGGCGTTTCCGGCGTCAAGCCGGCGCGGCGGTTGGTGAAGCTCTCCTTGCCGGTTTGTTCCCACTGGCCGGTCACCGCACGCTCCGCATAGGTGTCCCAGACCGAATCCCAGTCGCCGAGCGAATAGCCGTGCCACGGCTGCCGCGGCGTGATCGGCGGCAGTTTGAGCTCGTGCCAAATCGCTAGCGCGCGTTCCATGAACTCGCGCTTGGGCAGCGAAATCGGCGGATCGGGCGTTTTCTGAGTGGCATCGATCAGCATGGTCGAGTCCGCACCGCCAGTTTCGGACTTCGGCCCGTGGCCGGCCGAACGATAAGGCGCGATGAAAACATCCTCGATCGGATTGGCGCGATAGGCGAGCGACCAGAACACCGCATCGAGATTGTCCGGATCGATGTCCTCGCTGATCCCGACGACATATTTGCCGATATCGGCTTGCAGCGTTGCCGCGCCGTGCAAAGCCCGCCAGATCTCGGTGCGCGGCACGCCCGGCGCAAATTGCACGAATAATATTTTGCGCAAATTACTCAGCGGCTCATGCATGGCGACGCGACGAACGCCTTTGATCGCCAGTGTATCGCGCAAATGCGCGAGATAACGCGGCTCGTAGGCGACCCGCTTCATCACGCTCGATTCGCTTGGCGTCACTTCGCTTAAGATCGACAGCCAGACCGGATTGCGCTTATGCGTGATCGCGGTGACCTGCATCGACATATTATAGCCTTCGAGGGCCACGTGGCCGTGGCTCTCGCCGAACGGCCCTTCGGGTTCAAGGAGTTCGGGGTCGATCAGGCCTTCGACGACAAATTCGGCGTCCGCCGGCACGTCGAGATCGACCGTGACGCCTTTGATGGTGCGGATTGGCGCGCCGGCAAGCGCCCCGGCGACCGCCATCTCATCGCAGTCGATCGGCAATTTTTGCGGCCCGGTGAACATCACCACCGGCGCGCAGCCGACGACGATTGCGATTGGCATCGGCTGTTTGCGCTTGCGGTATTTCTGCCAGTGCAAATAGCCGCCGGCGCCGCCGGGTCGCGCCGCCATGCGCACGCCGAGCCGGTCGGTCGCTTTCAGCTGCGCGCGGTAAGTGCCCATGTTGCGCACACCGGTTTCCGGGTCGCGGGTGACGCATAACGTCGCCGTGAGATAGGGCGCCGCATCGAAACCCGGAGTCGAAATCGGCACCGGCAAAGCTTTAAGGCCGCCGCCCGGCTTGCGCAGCGCATCGCCTTTGATGACGACGTCTTGGCATGGCGCGGCAGTCGCCGGCGTCGGTGCAATCGGATTGGCAATGGCGCGCAACCACGCCTCACCGATTTCTTCGACTGGCCGCCCCATGCCGACGGCATAGATCCGCGCCGAGGCCGCCAGCGCCCCGACTGCCACCGGAATGTCGTAGCGGCGGCCGCCGCCATCGGTCACGTTGGTGAACAAGAAAGCGCGCCGCTCGTCCTCGCGAAGCCCGCCCTGGAATTGCCAGCGCACCAGGGGATGCAGCTCGCTGTCTTTGTCGATCGCCCGGTCGATGCGGTGAAGCAAACCTTCGGCTTCGAGGCGCCGCAGATGTTCCTGGAAATCGAGCGGCGGGCTCGATCTCGCGGTTACGGATTGGGCTGCGCGCTTGTCGAGCATCGCGGCTATTTGTTTTTCTGATGTTCGGCGATGATCGGGCGGGCCACGCGGAAACAATCGACTCCGATCGGCGCGCCGCAATAGATCGTGATCTGGGTCAGCGCGGCCCGGATCTCATTTGGCGTCAACCCATTATTGAGCGCGCCGCGGACATGCGTGGCGAACTCTTCCATCTTGCCGAGCGCTGCGATCATGCCGAGATTGAGGATGGAACGCTCGCGCGGCTGTAATGTTTCGTCGCCCCAGGTCTCGCCCCAGCAATATTCGGTCAATAGCCGCTGAAAATCGCGATTGAAATCGTCGACATTTTGCAGCGCGCGATCGACATAGGCCTCGCCCAAAACCTTGCGGCGCTTGGCGAGGCCGGCCTCATAGCGTTTCTGATCCATGGCGCTTTCCTCCTTATTACAGTCTTCCTCACCACCGCCTATGCAGGGATAGGGAAAATTACTCCTGCGCCGGTCCGCCCTTCCAGCGTTTGACAATACCGGTATCAATGCCGAACAGATCAAGCAGCCGCCCGCAGGTATGATTGACAATGTCGTCGACGCTTCGCGGACGGTTGTAGAAGGCAGGAACGATCGGTGCGATTACCGCGCCGATCTCAGCAAGCACCGTCATGCTGCGCAGGTGTCCGACGTGCAGCGGCGTCTCGCGAATCGCGAGCACCAGCCGCCGTTTTTCCTTGAGTACAACATCGGCGGCGCGCGACAGCAGCGAAGCGGTAACCCCGCTGGCAATTTCGCTCATGGTACGGATCGAGCATGGGGCAATGATCATGCCCATGGTCGGAAACGAGCCGGAAGAGATCGCCGCCCCGATGTCGGTGACGGCGTAGTGCACCGAAGCGAGCGCCCGCACGTCTTTCGGCTTAATGTCGGTCTCGTAGGCCAATGTCATTTCCGCCGACCGGCTCATGACCAGATGGGTCTCGACCTCGGCTTTGCGCAGGAGCTCAAGAAGCCGCACGCCGTAGATGGTGCCGGAGGCGCCGGAAATGCCCACAATCAGCCGTGCGGCAGCTTTCGCCATAACCCAACCCCGATTAACCCTGTTTCGTTCAACAGGTGGTTGCAGGGACTTTTGCCACGGGGCGACAGGCCGTTCCAGTAGGGGTCAGCGGGCGACAAATTCGTCGAACTTGACCGCATCGAACGCGCTGCCCAGGCGGTCCAGCGCCGTTTTCGGAAAACGCACGGCCAAGACCTGCTCATAGGCCGCGAGATTCGCGCGCGCAGCGAC
>JBASAH010000263.1:0-1574 GCA_049650505.1 Xanthobacteraceae bacterium | reverse complement strand
CCCAGAACGCCCGGGTGGCCTCGTACGGCGGGTAGCCGGCCGAGCGGCTACAGCGCGAATATGAGGCCGTTGGCTTCTTTTTAAGCGGCCACCCGCTCGACGATTATGTTGCGGCGCTCAAGCGGCTGCGCGTACAGTCGTGGGCTGAGTTTGCGCGCGCTGTCAAAAGCGGGGCCGGCGCCGGACGCGTTGCCGGTACGGTGGTGTCGCGCACTGAACGGCGTACCAAGAGCGGCAGCAAGATGGGCATTATCGGCCTGTCCGATCCCAGCGGGCATTATGAGGCGGTGTTGTTTGCCGAAGGTCTGGCGCAGTACCGCGATCTGTTGGAGCCGGGCAGGGCGGTGCTTCTGTTCCTGACCGCCGAAGTGCAAGGCGACGAGGTGCGCGCCCGCATTCAGTCAGTCGAGCCGCTCGACGAGGCGGCGGCCAGGATGCAGCGCGGTTTGCGGGTTTTCCTGCGCGACGCGCAGCCGCTTACCGGCGTGGCGCGCCGGCTCGAGCGCTTGGAGAAGAAGAATGGCGGCAGCAACGGCGCCGATGCCGGCGAGGGCGAAGTCAGCATGGTGCTTTTGCTGCAAAATGGCAGCGAGGTTGAAGTCAAGCTCCCGGGCCGTTTCAAGGTCTCCCCGCAGATCGCAGGCGCGATCAAGGCGGTCTCCGGCGTCGTCACCGTAGAGGCGCTGTAAGGGGCAGCATTGTTGCGCCCGCCCCGCCGCACCTATATAAGCGCGGCAACTTCACACGCGGACCTTGGCTTCGAGCCGTCCGGTGTCCGGCCCTCAGAGGCCGGGCTCTCGGTCCGCGGCGGATCAACCGGAGAACATGATATGGCGCTGCCAGACTTCAGCATGCGCCAGCTTCTGGAAGCTGGCGTGCATTTCGGCCATCAGTCCCACCGTTGGAACCCGAAGATGTCGGAATACATCTTCGGCACCCGCAACAACATTCACATCATCGATCTGACGCTGTCGGTGCCAATGCTGCATCGTGCCTTGCAGGCGATCAGCGATACCGTAGCGCAAGGCGGACGCATCCTGTTCGTTGGCACCAAGCGCCAGGCGCAGGACGCCATCGCCGAAGCGGCCAAGCGGTCGGCGCAATACTTCGTCAATTCCCGCTGGCTCGGCGGCACGTTGACCAACTGGAAAACGGTATCGAATTCGATCAAGCGGCTGCGCACGCTCGAGGAGATGCTCAGTTCGAATGAGGCGCAAGGCTATACCAAGAAGGAACGGCTGACGCTGCAGCGCGAACGCGACAAGCTCGATCGGGCGCTCGGCGGCATCAAGGATATGGGCGGGTTGCCGGATCTCGTCTTCGTCATCGACACCAACAAGGAAGATATTGCGATCAAGGAAGCGCGACGGCTTGGCGTTCCGGTCGCCGCCATCGTCGATACCAATTGCGATCCGGACGGAATTAGCTACGTCGTTCCGGGCAATGACGATGCAAGCCGCGCCATTACGCTCTATTGCGATCTCGCCGCCAAGGCGGCAATCGACGGCATTTCGCGCGCGCAAGGCGCCCAGGGCGTCGATATCGGCGCGCAGGCCCAGCCGGTGGTCGAGGAG
>JBASAH010000262.1:0-2273 GCA_049650505.1 Xanthobacteraceae bacterium | reverse complement strand
ACCCCTCGCCGCTCGATATCGAAATCGAGGACATCGCCCACGGGCTTGCCCGCGTGGCGCGCTGGAATGGCCAGACCCATGGCGCGCACATCTACTCGGTGGCGCAGCATTCGCTCTTTGTCGAAGCGCTGGCCCGCGCGCGGACGCCGCGGCTCGATGAGCGTTGCCGGCTTGCGATCCTCCTGCACGACGGCCCGGAATACGTCATCGGCGACATGATATCGCCGTTCAAGGCAGTAATCGGCGACGCCTATAAAGCGACTGAGCGGCGCCTGCTCACCGCCATTCACTTGCGTTTTGGTCTGTCGCCCAAGTCGCCGCCGCAAATCGAGGCGCTGATCAAAGCCGCCGACCGGCAAGCCGCCTTCCTTGAAGCGACCCGGCTGGCCGGTTTCGATGCCGCCGAGGCGCGGCGGTTCTTCGGCCGTCCGCCGAAATTCTCGGCCGCTATGGAACGCGATTACCTCAAACCGTGGCCCGCGGAGACGGCGCAGGCGCGCTATCTCGAACGCTTCAACCGGCTTGCCGGCGTATAGCCAAAGGTGCAGCCGTGCGCTCACGTCACACTTGCGCGATCATCGATTCCTATATCAAAAGAAGAAAAGCGAACTTGTCTGACCGTAATCTGACCATGATTCACGTTTGCTCCCTGGCGCGGCTTGAAGAGACGGTGGAACAGACCGGCGCGCGCCATATCGTGTCGCTGATCGGCGATGAAGGGCGCGTGACGCGCCCACTCTGCATCGCGCCGGAAAATCATTTGTGGTTGCGCTTACACGATATTTCGGCGCCGCTCGAAGGCTACATCGCGCCGGCCGAGGAGCATGTCGCCGACCTTCTCGACTTCGTGCGCGACTGGGACCGCCGCGCGCCGTTGGTTGTGCACTGCTATATGGGCATCAGCCGCTCCACGGCGAGCGCCTATGCAACCGTTTGCGCGCTTAATCCACGCCGCGACGAGGCAATCATCGCGCAAGCGCTGCGGCGCGCTTCACCGACCGCGACGCCCAATGCCCGCATCGTTTCGCTCGCCGATCGGCTGCTCGGCCGCAATGGCCGCATGATCGCCGCGATCGAAAGTATCGGACGTGGCGATTTGAGCGCGGAAGCCTTGCCGTTCCGGCTCGATCTGGAATGAAATAAAAGAGCCGCGCGGGCCTACTACTGCGCGAGCGACGGGCGCAGTACCGGCCGCACAGTGGCAACCGGTGTTTCCGCAGCGGATTCTGAGCGGCTGCTGATCAATTGGCTGCGCGGATTACGCTGATAGAAGTCGCAATAGGCAAAGCTCAAGCCGGAAAGCGAACCGCGGAAGCTGCGGTGATCGATTTTTTCCACCCGAAAGCACGGCCTGAACGGCAAACCCGCCAGATATGCGCACATTGATTGACTGTCGACCCTGATCGTGCCCGCCGGCAGAGCGGCAAAGCGGGTCTGCCCTTGGCCCCGGATTTTTATTGTGCCGACCACCGAGCCGTCGGGAAAAACGCGGCCCATTCCCGCTGTGCCCTCGAAACAGGTATAGGCGAACAGCTTGCCGACAACGAAGGCGCGCGCCTGTTCCGGTCCAAGCTCCTCGGCAGCTGCAATCCCGCCCAACCCCGCGAACCCAGCTGTCAACACGCACGCCCAGACGAGCGACCACCTCACAGACATCGACCACTCCACCCCGGCAGCTAGGACGATGTTAACAAACTTCCTTAACCGTCCCCTTACCATAACAGAGCCCCGCATCGTGGCCGAAATTAGCAGAAAAATCCGAGCCGTTTACCCGATTTTTACCACAATACGGCCGCGGACCTTGCCTTCGACGATGCGGCGGCCCGCGGCGATAACTTCTTCAAGGCCGATTTCGTTTACCATGGCGGCGATTTTGGCGCGGTCGAGATCCGCCTCGAGCCGGCGCCACGCCTCCTGCCGGAGTGGTAACGGACACATGACGGAATCGATACCGAGAAGCGACACGCCGCGTAGGATGAATGGCGCAACCGAACTCGGCAAATCCATGCCGCCGGCCAATCCGCACGCCGCGACCGCCCCGCCATAGCGGGTCATCGACAGCACGTTGGCAAGCACGGTCGAGCCGACGACGTCTATGCCGGCCGCCCAGCGTTCTTTGCCAAGCGGACGCACCGGGCCGGTCAATTCGTTGCGGTTGACGATTTCGCTGGCGCCGAGCTCCTTAAGATAGGCGCTTTCTTCCGGCCGCCCGGTCGAAGCGGCGACGGCGTAGCCGAGCTTGGCGAGCAGTGCGACCGCAACCGAGCCGACAC
>JBASAH010000261.1:0-4058 GCA_049650505.1 Xanthobacteraceae bacterium | reverse complement strand
TGTGCGATGCTTGTACGCGCCGCGGCGTCGAGGAGCTCCAAACGCCGGTCCACCGCCTCGGCGGCGCTTTTGGCTTCTACGGCGCGCGCATAGGCCGGATTGACGAAGGTCAGCCGGCCAGCGGCGTTGCGCGTCCAGACCGGCGACGGCAGCGTCTCGACCACGGCCCGCAGCGATCCAGCTTCCACCGAGAGCTTCTCGTAGCGCTCGAGCAACTCAACGACTTCGCGCTTGATCCCGCCGGCCTCTTTGAGGCGGAGCACGGCGTGCCCGCCCACGGCGCGGCCTTGCACCTCGATCGGATGGCCGCCAAGCGTACTGAGCGTCATCGAAAACGGTTCACCCCGGGCGCGCAGCGCTTCCACGGCGCGCTCCATAACAGCGGCCTTGCCGGCTTCCAGCCAGCCGCCGAACAGCAGAAGCTGTTGCGGTCCGGACAGGCCGATTATGGCGGGATCGCCCGCTATACTGGGCTCGTCGGAGCCCGCCGGCCAGTCGATCACGAGCTGCGGTTCGGACAGCAAAAGGGCATTAGCGCGATCGATCTCTTCCCGCAGCCTCGCATTCTGGTCGCGCGCCCAAGCCTCAACTCGCGCCGCGCGTGTGCGCGCGCGCACCAGCATGATCGCGGTTACTACGGCAAATAAGACGACCCCCATCGTGAGGGCCAGAAAAGCAATTTCATGCTGGGCGATACCGCGATGCGCATCAAGCATCAGCTCGTGCAGCGCTAGGGCGGGTTGTTCAACCGCACCGGCCGGCGACGATGCCATCGCACCGATCGCGCCTATCAATCGGCCAATTACACGCCGGCGCCGCTGCGCGCAGCGCCAGGTCGTCCGGATCCTGTCCGGCATGCCCCTTTGCCTCTGCCGGCCTCAACCGCCATCCGCCGGCCAGTCCACCGCGAGCGAGCCCGCGAATCGTGCAACTTTACTCTCAAGGGGAATCGCGCCGAAAGAGTCCAGATCGTGAACGGGGCTTAGAGGGGGGTTGGACGGGGCTTTGGGCGGCAACCGACGATCTTAGCGCCGCGCCGCGGCGGTGCGCGGCTCGGGCGGTTGCTCATTAAGCGCCAGCGCATCGCGGACCATGTCTTCGACATTGATGCGGGACAGCGCCACGCCGAATTCGCGCTCGGCGCCGGCCATGGCCGGCAGCACCACTCGTTGCACGAGTTCAGAGCCGCCGTGCAACTCGTCGCCATCCTCGACCGTGCCGGCGGCCCGCAGAATATCATTGGCCGTCACGCGGCGACGATCACGCGCGAGTTCATAGCCGCCCCGCGGACCGCGAATGCCCTTCAAAATTCCGCAGCGAACCAACGCTTGCAACACGGGTTCCAAATGCCGGGGTGGCAATTTGTGGCGGGCTGCAAGCGTCTTTGCCGAGATCGGCTGTCCGTGGTCCTGCATCGCCACGTCAATGACTGCAGCGACGGCGAGGACTGCTTTAAGCGGCAATAGGGGCATGGATAGGAAGAAACGTTATTTGATGCGAATTGGTTCGATGCTCCCGGTAATAATGTCGCAATATTAATGTCGCGATCGTGATCGTCGCACCGCGAACTTTATTCAGTCCGCTTCGCCGGGTCGGTTCGCTGTTGCATGCCGGTCGAGCCGAAACCGCCGGCTTCGCGAGCGGTCGCGTCCAGACTGGTCAATTCGACGATCTTGGCCTGTTGTATCGGGGCAACGACCATCTGGGCGATACGAGTTCCGCGCCGAATCTCGAAATTTTCGGTGCCGAGATTTACAAGAATGACCTGTATTTCTCCCCGATAATCGGCATCGACGGTTCCCGGCGAGTTCAAGACCGTAACCCCGTGGCGAATTGCAATCCCCGACCGCGGCCGGATCTGACCCTCATGTCCGTGCGGTAAAGCCACGGCGATGCCGGTCGGAATAATGACGCGCCCGCCCGGCGCGATTGTGACCGGGGCGTCGGCGGGGACCGCCGCCAGTAGATCGAGCCCGGCAGCATGCGCGCTTTGATAGGCCGGCAGCGGCAGGTCGGCGGCATGCGGCAAGCGGACGACCCGAAGCTCAACGTTCACCGTTCGGCTCCCTCGAGCGCGGCGGCAATCCGTTCGACTAACAGGTGGGCGACCCGATCTTTCGCTTGCGGCGGCCACGATTCGACGCCGCTTGCCGTGACCAGATGAACGGTATTGGAGTCACCGCCCATAATCCCGCTCTCCGGCGAAACGTCATTTGCGACGATCCAGTCGCAGCCTTTCTGCGTCAGCTTTGCCTGCGCATTGGCGACCACGTCGTCGGTTTCCGCGGCAAAGCCGATAACAAGATGAGGGCGCGCTGTTTTGCGATGCCCGACGCTGGCGAGGATATCGGGGTTCTCCGTTAGCTTGAGCGATGGCGTCGCGCCGGTCCGTTTCTTGATCTTGCTCGCGCTTGGGCTCTCGGCGCGCCAGTCGGCCACGGCAGCGGCAAATATCGCGACGTCCGACGGCAGAGCTTTTTCGACCGCTTCGAACATCTGCCGGGCAGTCTCCACTCTGACGACGGTTACTCCGGGAGGATCTGGCAAATTGACCGGACCACTGACCAAGATCACTTCGCCGCCGGCAGCGGCCGCCGCCGCAGCAATGGCATGGCCCTGTTTGCCGGACGACCGGTTGGCGATGAAACGCACCGGATCGATCGGTTCCTGCGTTGGCCCCGAGGTCACGACAATACGTTTGCCAGCGAGCGCGGCGCCTCGTTGCAAAAGGCCCTCGACAGCAGCGACGATCTCGTGCGGCTCAGCCATTCGCCCTAATCCGGCTTCGCCGCGCTCGGCCATCTCGCCGAAATTCGGGCCGACGACGCCAACGCCATCGGCGGCAAGTTGCGCCAGATTGCGAGCGGTTGCTTTTGCCGCCCACATTTGCGGGTTCATCGCCGGTGCGATCAGGATCGGCTTATCGGTCGCCAGCAGGACGGTAGTAGCAAGATCGTCGGCGTGACCCCCCGCCATCTTTGCCAGCAGGTCGGCGGTTGCCGGCGCGACGACAATAAGATCGGCCTCGCGGGCGAGGCGGATATGGCCGATATCGAATTCACTTTGCGGGTCGAACAGCTCGGTGAACGCAGGCTCTCCGCTAAGGGCGCCGACCGCAAGCGGCGTGACAAAATGCCGTGCCGCCCGGGTAAGGATGCAGCGCAACCGTGCGCCGCGCTCCTGCAAACGCCGGATCAGTTCGAGCGACTTATACGCGGCAATGCCGCCACCGATGATCAGCACGACGCGTGGCCCGTCTTCGGCAGCGCGACTGGATGCTTGGGCCTTCGGCCGTGCCGCCGCCGCCAATCGCTCGCCAGCGCCGCGGTCAGCTTGTGCCGCCGCCTCACGGAGGATCACGCGGACCTCATCCTCCATGGAGCGGCCGTGGCGGGCGGCGCGCAGACGCAACAAGGTTTTGAGCTTGTCGTCGAGCTGGCGGACGGTCAGGCTGGCCAAGGTCTTTTTCCCTGCATCCGCCTAAGCTTACCCCTACCGTGATTGCATTGCAATCGATGCAATCACCGGCGAAATATCAGCCATAAAAGCAAGGCCGCAATGGTCCACAGCGCGGCGATCATCCAACGCCCGCGCCGGGCTTCGGTCTTATCGAGTTCGGCGATGGTCTGCGGCGACAGCACCAGTCCGTCGCGGGTAATTTCATCAAGCTGGTCGAGGACGCGCGCGCCCCGGGTCAAGAGGCCCGGCGCGTTACCAACGAAGCGCCCCACCTCGGCGGCGCCGAGTGCGGCACCTTCGAGCTTACCGGCAGCGCCGAGATGGCGCTCCATCCATTCGCGCACGACTGGCTCGGCCGTGCGCCACATGTCGAGCTTGGGATCGAGACTGCGCGCTACGCCCTCGACTACCACCATCGTTTTTTGCAGCAACAGCAGCTCCGGCCGCGTGCGCATGTCAAACAGCCCGGTAACCTCGAATAGGAGCGCCAGAAGCCGCGCCATTGAAATATCTTCGGCAGTGCGGTTATGAATGGGCTCGCCGATGGCGCGGATCGCCTGCGCGAAGTCTTCGATTGAATGCCGCGGCGGCACGTAGCC
>JBASAH010000260.1:0-2074 GCA_049650505.1 Xanthobacteraceae bacterium | reverse complement strand
CAAGCATGCCGACAAAGCGTGCGAACTTCGGAATCGGGATACTAGCCGCGCGGGCTCAGTGGACGAGTACAGAGACAACCTCGACTGTTTGTTAACAAATTGCGCCACAGGCTTTGGCGCACCTGGTTCATCGGCTTACGGTTGATTTTGTTTTAAACGGCGAACGTGACAGCTAAGCCGGCTGGCGGATCAACACAAAGCAAAGAAATGCGACGGCGGCGAAACCTGCCACCAGCGCCAAACCGATCGCATCGGAGGCACGATCGGCGACATAGGTCAGCACCACCGGCGCCGCCGCTTGCACCACAAGATAGGGCCCGCCGATCTGGCCCATGAGGCGGCCGTAACCCGCGGCGCCGAACAAAGCGAGCGGGACCGTGCCGCGGGCGATGGTCAAAAGCCCGTTGGCTATGCCGTACATGATCGCGAAGACTGCCGCGAGCGCTGCGGAAAAAGGCAACAGCGCCAACAGAACGAAGGCCGACACCAGGAGACCCACCGCAAAGCGCGCGATCCATAATGGATGCAGCTGCCGCGCAAAGGACAATTCGCAGAGCCGCGCCAATACTTGCGCCGGACCAAACAACATGCCGATCGCCACGACGGTCGCGGCTGTTAGCCCGAAGCGCTGGAAAATCGCGAGGAGCTGCGCGGAGAGCGCCGAGGGCACGAAGGCATAGGAAGCGAACCCGGCCGCAACCAGGACGAAAGCAAAACCGTGTGACGGCACGAAAGCTTTGGTCGGCTTTTCACTGGGCGCTGCAGTGCGCGGCGCGCCGCCGGCATGCTCACGCGGCAGCGCGAAGGCATGCAGTGGCGCGGCCAGACCAACGAGCAATGCCGCATAAATGAGGTACGTGCTGCGCCAGCTGACCGCTTCGATGAGAAATTGTGTCGCCGGCCAGCTCACGGTCGAGGCAAAACCGCCGGCAAGCGTCAGCACCGTGATCGGCGCGCGCGCGGCGCCGCCAAAGATGCGCCCGAGCGTGGCAAAGGCTGGATCATAGAGCGAGGCTGCCATGGCCACGCCGATCGTGATCCAGGCGGCAAAGTAGCTTGCCGCGCCGGGTGCCCAGACCAGACCGACAAGCCCCAAGGCGGCGATCAGCGAACCGACCGGCATCACGACATGGCCGCCGAGCCGATCGATCGCGCCACCGACATAATGCGAGCACAGGCCGCCGACGAATAATCCGACGGAAAATCCGGCCATGGCGAAAGATCGCGACCAGCCGTGATCGGCCGCGATCAGCGGCACCGTCAGCACCGGCGGATAGAAGAGCGCGCCCCAGGACAGGATCTCGGTAACGCCCAGCACCGTCACCGCGCGCCAGGAACCGAAGATGAATGCGCTGGGGCTTGGCATCTGGGGTCCGTTCGGAGCGCGGCACGCAAGCGCGGCCGGCACCGCGCTCGAATAGGAGAGCCTGTGATCCTAAAGCACCAATGTATGGATCGCCGACTTGCCCGCCTCTGGCAATCGGCAATGGGGTCGAAGGCTTATTGAGGCGGCGGTTTGATTGCCGGCTTGGCTCCGGCGCGCGCCATGCCCTCCGGCGCGCAGCGTACATAGACGCCGGTACCGTAGCGGCCCGCGACTTCCGGATCCATCCAGCGCAGTACCATGGTGCGGCCGTCGAACGACACGACTTCGCGATCCTGCGGGCCGCCGGCATTACCGGGCGGACCGATATAATTCTTCCCGGCAGTCGATCCTTTGAGCTGTAATTCCTGGAGCTGGGCGCTGTCGGCGAGATACATCATCACGCCACCACTCCCGCCGCGCGTGATCTCGACCGGCTGGCCGCATTGGCCGCGCGCCGCCGCGGCTGTGCGCGAGTAATCCTCCTGCTTGTGAAAGGCGCCGTAGCCCCAGCGGCCGACGACCTCTTCCGGACGGTACTGCGATGGAATTGCCGGCTGCGCCATTGGCGCTGGAGCCGCGGTCTGTTCCAAGGGCGGGGTGTTCGATGTACAGGCGGCGAGCGCGAGCGCGGCCAAGGTTGCGACCAGGGCCGCAACGGCGCAAATATGCAAACGCAACGCGCTCATCAAAATCTCCCCAGGCAAGACC
>JBASAH010000259.1:0-5119 GCA_049650505.1 Xanthobacteraceae bacterium | reverse complement strand
AGCCGGCACCAAGGCCGGCAATCGGGTCATCGGGCTACGCGCCGACATGGACGCGCTGCCGATCGAAGAAGAGACCGGCTTGCCCTACAAGTCGACCGTTCCGGGCAAGATGCATGCCTGCGGCCATGACGGCCATACCGCGATGCTGCTTGGCGCCGCAAAATATCTCGCCGAGACCCGCAATTTCATCGGTACCGCGGTGGTCATATTTCAGCCGGCCGAGGAGGGCGGCGCCGGCGCGCTCGCCATGGTCAATGACGGCCTCATCAAGCGCTTCGGCATCGAGGAAGTTTACGGCATGCACAATTATCCGGGCTTGCCGGTCGGCCAATTCGCCATCCGTCCGGGCCCGATGATGGCCGCCGCCGACCATCTCGCGATTGAGATCGAGGGCAAGGGCGGGCACGCCGCGCGGCCGCATCTTGCCATCGATACGATCCTGGTCGGCGCGCAGATGATCAATCAGCTGCAATCGATCGTGGCGCGCAATATCGATCCGCTGCAGTCGGCGGTGGTCTCGATCTGCATGTTCCAAGCGGGTCAAACCGATAATGTCATTCCGCCGCGTGCGATCTTGCGCGGCACTGCGCGCAGTCTCACCTCGGAGGTCCGCGAAGTTCTGCAAAAGCGCATCGGCGAGGTCGTCGAGGGCACCGCAAAGATTTACGGCGCCACGGCAAAGATCACCTACACGAATGGTTACCCCGTCGTCATCAATCACGAGCGGCAGACCGCCTTTGCCGCAGACGTGGCGCGCGAGATCGCTGGCAAAGACAAGGTCGATGTCGATGTGCCTCCGGTGATGGGCGCCGAGGACTTCGCCTTCATGCTCAATGAACGCCCGGGAGCCTTCATCTTCGTCGGCAACGGCGACACTGCCGGTCTGCATCACCCAGCCTACGATTTCAACGACGAGACGATCCCGATCGGTACGTCGTACTGGGTGCGCCTCGCCGAAACCGCGCTGGCGGGTTGAGTTTTCCGCTCATTCCCGCGTAGGCGGGAATCCAGAACGAAGCCTGGGTCCCCGCCTTCGCGGGGACGACCGGACGATTACAGCCAACTCAAATTGTCCGATATTTTGCCCGTCTACTGCGCCGGCTCGATCGTGTCGCCGCCGGGTAGCTTCGGCGCTGCTTCCGACATCACCTGGCTCATAGTTACTTGGCTGACGGTTCGACGCTGTGGCAGCACGGCGGCGACCTTGGTCGCAAGCTTGGCCTCGAGGCCGCGCCAATAGACGAAACTGTTAAAGCGGGTGCCCTCGATCGCGGCCAGTGCGACGGCCGCGACGAAGGGCAAGCTCTGCACCACCAGCACTACGGCGAAGATATTGATCTCGTGAACCTGCTTGTAATTGGTGACGACAAGGGTGAGCGCACCGATCAAGAGCAAGCCGCCGATCACCGCTTCCCAAAAGGCGGGGAAGTCCGGCCCTTTGCGCGAATTGCCGCCCTTGGCGGTGCGTAGGAACGGCATCCGCTCGAGCATGATGCCCAGGCCGACCGCGCGCGCCACGGTCCATTGCAGCGCCATGGCAGCGCATACGGCGCCGATCATCTGTCGCGGCGAGGCGCGCACGCGCAGCCGGTACAACGCGGCAAAGTGCGCGACCGAGACGGCAAAGGCGGCGATGATCGGGATGGTGAGAATACGGTCCGGCACCGCGATATTGGCGAAAGCGACCACGGGGACCCAAACGGTATTGAGGAGCGCCACCACGAGCCCAATGGCGTCCGAGCCGAGCCAATTGAGCCAGCCGATGGCGTATTCGCGCTTTTGCTCGCGAGTAAGCCCCTCGGCCCCAGGCAGCATGCGCCGCCAGTGCTTACGCACCAGTTGCGAGCCGCCGAATGCCCAGCGATGGCGCTGGCGCTTATAGGCTTCGAACGTGTCGGGCAGGAGCCCGTGACCGTAGCGCTGGCTGGTATAGTGCGCGAGCCAGCCATGTTCGAGTATGGCGAGGCCGAGATCGGTGTCCTCCACGATCGTATCGCTCGACCAGCCGCCGACGTGCTCGATCGCCGCGCGGCGGAGCAGGCACATCGTGCCGTGCATGATGACGCCGTTGAACTCGTTCCGCTGCACCATGCCGATGTCGAAGAAGCCCGCATATTCCGCATTCATCGCGGTATGTAGCGGCGAGCGGCCGGCGTCGCGATGATCCTGCGGCGACTGCACGAAGCCGACGCGGTCATCGGCGAATAGCGGTACCAGGTTTTTCAGCCAGTCAGCGCCGACCACGTAATCGGCGTCGATGATGCCGATGATCTGTGCATCCGGCGCGGTGTCCGAAAGCGCAATGCGCAACGCGCCCGCCTTGTAGCCCGTGAGATTCTCGACGCGCACGAACTTGAAGCGCTCGCCGAGTGCGAGGCAGTGCTCTTCGATCGGCCGCCACAGCGCCGGATCGGGCGTGTTGTTGACCACGAGAACGCATTCGAGATTGGGATAATCGAGCCGCGCGACCGCATCGAGGCTCGCCTTGAGCATGTCGGGTGGCTCGCAACAGGCCGGGATGTGGATTGAGACTTTCGGCGCAAACGGCTCCGGCACGAGCGGTGGCGCATTGGCCAGCCGCCGTGGCGCGCGGCCAAACGCGATTGCCGCGATCTCTTCCAGCCGCGACAGCGCGATGGCGACCAGCGGCACAAGCAGAACAATGCCAAAGCCCAGCGCGAAGGCGGCGCCGGGCACGAAGTAATGGCCTTTCCAAAACGCGACGATGGCGGCGAACCAGGCGCCAACCGCATTGGCAGAGGCTGCCAGCATAAGCGCTTGGGTGGCGCTGGCGCCGGCGAGCGCCAGGATCGGCAGCGATAGCAGCAGACCAAACAACACCGCCAAACCGGCGCGCTTGAGATAGTCCGGGTCGGTGATCGGCCCGGTCCAGCTGAATTTCGCCTGCCGGGAGGCATCGAACATGCCCCAATAGGGCCCGACGCCGCCTTCCATGGTTTTCCAGGGCTGATCGACGGCTTCGACGACGTTGTAGTCGATGCCGTAGGCCTCGGCGCGGGTGACGAAGTCGCGTAAAACCTGGGCTTGCTCGATCCGGCCAGGATCGGCGTCATGAAAATTATAACCGGCGCTCGGCCAACCGAACTCCGCAATGACGATCCGCTTGCCGGGATGCATCTTGCGGAGCCTGTCGTAGAACTCGATCGTGTGGTCGACCGCGCGCGAAGCATCGAAGCCTTCCCAATAGGGCAGGATATGCGCGGCGATGAAGTCGACCGCCGAGGCGAGCTCCGGGTGATCGATCCAAACGGTCCAAATTTCACCTGTAGTTACAGGGACCGGGCTCGATCGCTTCACCTTTTGGATGAGCTCGATCAGCCCCGGCACGGTCATTTCGGCGCGCAACGTCGTTTCGTTGCCAACCACGATGGCATCGACATTGCTGTAGTGCCGGGCGAGATCGAGCGCCGAGCGAATTTCCCGCTCGTTGCGGGCCTGGTCCTTGTCGATCCAGGCGCCAACGGTGACTTTGAGGCCGAATTCCGCGGCGATCGGGGGGACGAGTTCAGCGCCGCCGGTTGCCGAATAGGTGCGGACGGCACGGGTGTAAGGCGCTATGGCGCGCAAATCGGCCCGGATCTGTTCAGCGGTCGGCCGAGCGCCGCGATCCGGATGAGAGGAACCGGCGAATGGCGAATAGGAAATGCTGGCAAGCTGCCGGGTAACGTCGGGGGCCGTCCCCACCGGTTTCAGCAGAATCCAAATGCCGGCATGCACACACGCAACTAGCGCGAGCACGGCAGCGACGGTGCGCATGGACTCCCAACCACGCGGGGCAAACCACACAGGCCCGAACCTGCCCCCAGGTTCGACGATGGTCGTAAGGGTGAGGCTAACCTTGCAACGGCAAAGCTAAATTAGCGACGGCCAATGGCGAATTCAAGACAGCATGGTGCGCAAGGCGGCGCGCAAACGTCATTTTTTTGAGGCGGCGCTTTGGCAGCGACCTTGTTGCTACGGCTTGGCTAGTGCCGCGAACCCGAAGTTCGCACAAGTTTGCGGAGCGCTCGGATGCGAACTTCGGGTTCAGAAGCGGCAGAAGTTCGTGCCAGCGTGCCGAAAATGCTGACGAACTTCGGAATCGGGACACTAGCGGGTGGTGGTCGGATTCTGCGCCGAGGCGGCGGGCGGCGGCGCAGCCGGAAGCGCCGGATTGATCCAGCAAGCATGCACCCGCCCGTTCAGGCTGTCGGCCGCTTTCGGATCGATCGTATTGGCGTGCAAAACCAGGCAGCGGAATGTCACCTGGATATGGCCGCTCGGGCAGCCGAAACGGTCGTAAAGGTCAAGGTGGCGAAAGGCGGTATCGAGGTCGTCACGCCACAAAAGGCTCACCACGCGCCGGCCTAGCCAAACACATTCCGGATTACCCGCCGGCCCGTTGAGGACACGCTGCGCTTCGGTAAATTCGTCGATTTTCTGCGTTTCCTTAGTGCCGTCCTTGGCGCTGTCTTTGGTGGCGTCCTTGGACCCTTCTTTGGCGCCTTCTTTCGGCGCCGCCGATTGCTGGTCCGCTGGCTTGGCATCGTTATTCTGGGCCAAAGCTACGGAGTTTCCAGGCCCGATAAGGGCGGCGGCAAGCAGCCACAGGACAGCGCAAAGTTTGGCCGCGCATGATCCGGCGGCAAAATTAAGTACGCGGTACGACATGGTCCCCTTGTTGCGTTGGACAGAAGAGAAGCTGAAAACGGCGTTTCCCAAAAGTTTATTTGACCGGCGGTTTCCGCCGCCTTGTGACGATCGATTGGGCCGCCATTGCGGCGGCCGCTGTAGAGAATGACGTGCTAACCTCAGCCCAAGTCCGGCCTTTTGTCCAGCGCGCACAGGACCCACTTCGCCATCCGTTGGGCCGCCACTTGGCATCGTGCTTAACCTGACGCTGGCTGACGCTTTGGTTGGCGCTTGGCTTGGTGCTTGGCTTGGCGGTCGCCCAAGGCTAAGCGGGATGCGTGCTTCGTCCGACACAAGCCAATTCGCTGACCGCAGCGATCGCCTGTTACGCCGCCACCGCGCTTGCGATCGGGTTTGCGTGGTGGTGGCTCGGCGCGCCGCTGCGGCTGCCGCCTTCACCGCTTGCTGCGGGCGGCAAGCTCGCTTG
>JBASAH010000258.1:0-2331 GCA_049650505.1 Xanthobacteraceae bacterium | reverse complement strand
AGGTAGCGCATGGCGGGCCGGCTGACAGGCCGGCGCCGGCTGCGGCGAATGCGCCGGCGGTTGCGATGTAATTTTGCTACAACGACGGCGCGCCCGCGCGCGCTCAGACGGGGAGGGGACTACGATGAAACTATTCGCGTATCTTTTGGCGATCGTTTGCGCGATTGCCGCGATTCTCTACTTCACAATGCAAGCCGGCTCGCTGCCGACCTTCATGCCCGGTTACGTTCCCGGCTCCTCGCGTATCCATACCACCCACGCCATTGCCGCGACGGTTGCCGCGATCGTTCTTGCTGTCGTTGGCTGGATAGCGGGCCGCTCGCGGGTGTAACGTCTTGCTGACGGCCTGGACGCCTTAGGCGTCCGCCGCGTTCTTTCGCAGCTTGCGCTGCACACGCTCGTCGAACCGCGACACGCTGACGACGACCCGCCGATGCGTGCCGCCGCCGATCGTCTCAAACTCGTCGCGTGCCGTAACGCGGAAGGTGATGGTGCGCCCTTCGACCCGCGACACCTCGGCGGTGGCGATGACCCGCAAGCCCATGGGCGTTGCCGCGGTGTGGCTGATGTCGAGCTGGATGCCCAGGCTCTGGTGCCCGGCGGGAAGGAGGTGCTCGACCGCGGCCAGGGCGGCCGCTTCGATAAGGTTGATCATGACCGGCGTCGCCAGCACCGCGATGCGGCCCGAGCCGACAAAGGGCGCGGTATGTTCCGGGCCGACGACGAGTTCCGCAGTGCCAGTGAGGCCGGGAACGATCCGGTCGAGGAGGGCGCGGCCGCTCGCGGGCAAGGTCATGCCGCTTTATAGCGCCAATTGGCGGCGGTGCTGAGCGTCCGGCGCGCCTGTGCTATTATGCCGGTTCAAAGCCCCCGGGGGATATTCATGTCTCGATATGCGCTTGTTGCCGCCGCCCTGATCGTGCTGGTGCCCGCAAGTCCGTGTTTCGCCGTCGATGCCAAGCAGAAAATGGCGACGTGCAAATTCGGCGCGGACGACCAGAAACTGCAAGGCGGGGCGCGTAACGCCTTCCTCAAAAAGTGCATGGCCAATCGGAACGATCCACGCGGTCCGGCATCTGGCGGCGCGATGGCCGCGCCCAAGCAATAGCGCGCCGACAAGAAAATTAACCGCGTGAATTTGCCGCGTGAACCTGCCGCATGAATCTGCCGCCGCTGCGCACGCTATTTTTCGAGGATTTGTCGGTCGGCATGACCGAGACGCTGGAAAAAACGGTGTCGTCCTCGGACGTGGTCGGCTTCGCGCAGCTTACCGGCGATCGCAATCCGATCCACCTTTCGGAACATTTCGCGGCGCGTACGTCGTTCGGCAAGCGCATCGCGCATGGCCTCTATACTGCCAGCTTGATTTCCGCGGTGCTCGGCACGCGGCTTCCAGGTCCTGGCGCGATCTATATTTCACAGACACTCAATTTCCGCGCGCCGGTGAAGATCGGCGACACCGTCGTGGTCACCGTCGCGGTGCGGGAGCTCATTCCAGAGAAGTCGCGCGCTCGGCTGTCCTGCATTTGCGCCGTGGACGGCGAGGTCGTTCTGGACGGCGAGGCGCTGGTGAAAGTGCCGAGTGAGAAATCGGCCAAAGGCAAGCGGCCGGTGATCAGGCTTTGATGATCGGCGTGCAGTCATCCTCCCCCGTCTCAACGGGGGAGGGGGACCGCACGAAGTGCGGTGGAGGGGGCGTGGGAGGGGTCGCATTTCTTCGCTGTTAGCGTCCCTTCCACCACCCTTCGGGTGGTCCCCCTTCCCCGCTTCGCGGGGAAGGATGGATGAGGCGACACCTCTAATGAAACGCGCGAAACCAAAACTGCAGGTGAAGCAGTCAGCCCCGAGCGCATCGCGCCGGCCGCTTCTGCGATTCTTTCGCGCATCGCGCCTATCACGCGCTGCCGAAGAATATCCTACGCGATGGCGACCGGCCCGCCGGCGCTATTCTCGGCTTCGCTAATCGTCTGTTGCAGCTCTACCGCACCGAGCGGCCGCGCGCGGTGCTGGTCGGCTGGGACACGCTGGACGCCGCCACCTACCGGCATGATGCTTTTGCCGACTATCAAAGCGGACGCGAATTCGACGACGATCTCATCGAGCAGCTTGCGCTCATTCCCAAATTTGTCGCGGCCTGCGGCTTCGCTAATGCCAAGCGTGCCGGCTATGAGGCCGACGATTTTCTCGCCGCGGCGGCGGCGGCTGAAGAGCGGCGCGGCGGCACCGTGCTGGTGGCGAGCGGCGATCGCGATGCCTTTCAGCTTGCCTCGGCGCGCACCACAATCCTTTATCCCGCGCGTGCCGGCGAGATGGCGCGGATCGGGCCCGAGC
>JBASAH010000257.1:0-1633 GCA_049650505.1 Xanthobacteraceae bacterium | reverse complement strand
TTTGCAATGCGAACTTACCGTGCCCGAACTGGCGCAAAGCGTCGTGCTCACGCGCGTGCCCGGCCGCGCCTCACGCATGCCGGAAGCCGAAAAGCTCGCCACATTTGCCGCCAGCCGCGCGACGCTCGTCATTCATCTCGCCGTCCAAGCGATTGGCGGCGTCGCCGCAGAGCTCACGCCGTTCTATGGCGCCGATTGCCCCGCCGCGGTCGTGGCGGAAGCCAGCACGCCGGCGCAGCGCGTTGTCCGCGGGACGCTCACCGATATCGCCGCGAAGGTTTTGCAGGCGCGGATCGAGCGCACCGCACTGATCCTGGTCGGTCCCGCACTCGCTGCGCGCGATTTCCGCGACAGCGCGCTATACGATGCAGACTATCGCCGCCGATTTCGCGGAGGTGGCGCATGACGGAAGTTTTCCTTTTGTGGATTCCCGATTCCGCGAGAATGAGAAGGAGTTCAGGATTTGAACGAAGCGCGGCCGACCAGATTTTGATCGCGATCGAACAAGATTATTTCAACGGCAATCTCGGTTCCGGCGATGAGCTGCGCAGCGGTCATCTGCGCCGCCTGTGCGACCCTATCGCCGAGTGCAATGCCGGCGGTTTGCGCGACGGCAAAGGCCGCCGCGGCGGTATTCGCCGCCAGGATGCGGCGCTCAACATCGCTGCCGCCGCCGGCGTCATTGACGAATTTTGCCAGCGCCGCAAGATCCACTTCGCCGCGCTTGGAATGCAGATCGGTCAGACCCTGCGCCAGCTTTGTCATTTTGGCGACGCCGCCGGCGATGGTGACGCGCGATACCGGATGGCGCCGCAGATATTTCAGCATGCCGCCGACGAAATCGCCCATGTCGATCAGGGCGATTTCCGGCAGCCGATACAGATTCTGCACAGCGGTCTCGGAATTCCGGCCGGTCGAGCCGGCGACATGATTAAGGCCAGCGGCGCGCGCGATATCGATGCCGGAACGGATCGAGTGGATCCAGGCCGAACAGGAATACGGCACGACGATGCCGGTGGTGCCGAGAATCGACAGGCCGCCGACTATGCCCAGTCGTGCGTTGAGGGTCTTCGCCGCAAGCGCCTCGCCGCCAGGAATGGAAAATTCGACTTCGGCGTCGGCAGCGCGCCCAGCGACCAGGGCAGCCTCGGCAACGGCGTCGGCGATCATACGGCGCGGCACCGGATTGATCGCCGGTTCGCCTGGCGGGACTGGAAGTCCGGGGAGCGTGACCGTGCCGACACCCACTCCGGCGCGAAGGATGACGCCGCTACCGAGCGCGCCGAGCCGCACGGTCGCGCAGATGAGTGCGCCATGCGTTACGTCGGGATCGTCGCCGGCGTCCTTGATCACGCCGGCGGTCGCCGCGTTGTCATCGATGCGCGTCATGGCGAGCGCAAAACTCGGCCGCTCGCCGCGCGGCAGCGTCACCTCGACCGGGTCGGGAAATTCGCCGGTCACGAGCGCGGCGAAAGCCGCCTTCGCCGCCGCGGCGGCGCAAGTGCCGGTGGTCCAGCCCCTGCGCAAGGCGCGCTGCTGTTTGGCCATGCTGTTTTCTTTAGTCCCGTGATCGTAACCCGTCACTACGAACGAGCTAGGTTGAGTCTACTATGACCGCATGGGATTCCTTGGC
>JBASAH010000256.1:0-2510 GCA_049650505.1 Xanthobacteraceae bacterium | reverse complement strand
TAGCGGTTCGACCCTTGTTCGCTGAACACGCGCTCGCGCGCTTGCGCATCGCTCGGCGCCAGCATCACATTGCGCGCCACGCGCCAATTCTCGCCGCGCGCCGGCTTGCCGGCGTCGGCGCAGGCTGCCCGGTAAATCTCCCAATGCGAATTGAGCGCTTCGCGCGGCACATTGTTGGCCGAAATGATGCCCCAGCCGCGCTGCGCGGCGACGCGCGCGGTCGGCGAATTGCGGCTCGACACCGACATCGAAACCGGCGGCCCGCCAGTGCGAAAGGGTTTCGGCATATAGCCGATGCCAAGCTCGTCAATGATCGCGTTCTTCAACTGCACGTTCCAGAACTCGCCCTTGAGATCGTAAGGCGGATCCTGCGCCCAGATGCGTTCGATCATGTTGATCGATTCCATCGCCTTTCGTTCGCGCACCTTGCGGTCGCCGTTGTCGAACAGCTCGAAATCCGAAAACAGCCCGCCGACGCCGATGCCGAGCATGAAACGACCGCGGCTCATATGGTCGAACTGCGCCACCTCGGCTGCCACTTTGACCGGGTGATGGTTGGGCAGGCAGATCACGGCGGTGCCGAATGTCAGATTCTCGGTGCGTGAAATAAGTCCCGCCATGAACATCAGCGGTGATGGAATTGGCTCGGTGGTCGCCGAGAAATGTTCGCCGAGCCACAATTCGTCGAAGCCGAGCCGGTCGGCGTAGAGCGATTTCTCCTCGTCCTCCGCCAGCGTTTCGGCGAGCAAGCGCCCGGGCGGATGAACCGGCATCATGAACAGTCCGAGACGCATTGTCGTTTCCCGTCATTGCGAGGAGCCAACGGGTCCGACCCGAAGTGGCCGGCCCGATGACAAGCTCCGCGACGAAGCAATCCAGAACGGAGGCGCAGACTGGATTGCTCCGCTTCGCTCGCAATGACGGCTAGGCTACGATCCTGTTCGCACCTTGACAACGCAGCGCCGACCGCGCGTATGGCAGCCGCATACGGAGGAAAAGCGACCATGAGCGCCATTGTCAGCGAAAAAATGGTTAGCGAGAAAAAACCCACCAATCGCGTTTATCGGGTTGCCGTTATTCCCGGCGACGGCATCGGCAAGGAAGTGGTGCCGGAGGGCGTGCGCGTACTTGAAACCGCGGCCCAGAAGTTCGGTTTCGAATTGCAGCAGGATCATTTTGATTTTGCGTCATGCGATTACTACGAAAAGCACGGCCGTATGATGCCGGAGGACTGGAAAGAGAAGATCGGCCGCCATGACGCGATCTTCTTCGGCGCGGTTGGCTGGCCGGCCAAGGTGCCGGATCACGTTTCGCTGTGGGGCTCTCTCATTCAATTCCGCCGCGAGTTCGATCAATACGTCAATCTTCGCCCAGTCCGGCTGATGCCCGGCGTGCCGTCGCCGCTCGCCAATCGCAAACCCGGCGATATCGATTTCTGGGTGATACGCGAGAACACCGAAGGCGAGTATTCGGCGATCGGCGGCCGCATGTTCGCCGGCACCGAGCGCGAAGTCGTGGTGCAGGAAACGGTGATGTCGCGCATCGGCGTCGATCGCGTGCTGAAATTCGCCTTCGAGCTTGCGCGCAAGACGCCGAAGAGGCACCTGACCTCCGCCACCAAGTCGAATGGCATTGCCATCACCATGCCGTACTGGGACGAGCGCGTCGAAGCCATGGCGCAACATTTCCCCGACGTTAAATGGGAAAAGTATCACATCGATATTCTCTCCGCGCTGTTCGTGCTCAAGCCGGATCGCTTCAATGTCGTTGTCGCTTCCAACCTGTTCGGCGATATTCTCTCCGATCTCGGTCCGGCCTGCACCGGCACCATCGGCATTGCGCCGTCGGGCAACATCAACCCCGAGCGCAAATTCGCCTCGGTGTTCGAGCCGGTGCACGGCTCGGCGCCGGACATTGCCGGCAAAGGCATCGCCAATCCGATCGGCCAGATCTGGTCTGGTGCGATGATGCTCGAACATCTCGGCGAGCCCAATGCGGCCACGGCTATCGTCAAAGCGATCGAGCGGGTGCTGGCCGAACCGAAGCTGCGCACCCGCGATCTCGGCGGTGCGGCCGATACGGTGGCGTGCGGCAAGGCGGTGGCTGAGGCGCTGGCCTAAACTGCGCGCATGCGTTCAAATACAGCGGCGAGTACGGCGAGCGCGACATACAGACCGAGCGCCGTGATCGCCATCGCCGTTTCCGACGACAGCGCCGGGCCGAAATTGGCGTAGACCTGCAGCAGCGCCAGCAACACGACGAAGCATCGCAGCGCGATGTGTCCGCGCCGGCCCGCCGGCGGCAGCGCGCGGGCGTAAAACCAGGCACCGATGAGAAGGACCGCGAGCTCCAGCGGAAAGCTTAAGGCGACGTGCCGCCACAGCCCGAAGCCGACCTTGTCGGTGTTGTCGTAAAGCGGCAGGTCGGGAATGTGGACGATCAGGTCCAGAATCCAGTGCGAGAATGCCGCCGCCGAGATCACCAGAAACGCCACGCCGCGCTGGTGCGCC
>JBASAH010000255.1:0-6919 GCA_049650505.1 Xanthobacteraceae bacterium | reverse complement strand
AGCCGCAGCTGCCGCCACGAATTTCTGGTATCAAAGTCATCGTTTCTCCCCTCGATTTTCAATGCCGCACTCGGCCTACCGGCGAAGCGTCACGGCGGGCGCTTCTCAGCGGTCGCGTATGCGGTCCATCAATACCTTATCCTGGCCGCCATCGATCTCGATCATCGTGCCGTTGACAAAGAACGCAAGATCGGAGGCGAGATAAGCGACGAGATTGGCCACTTCGTCGCATTCGGCGATGCGGCCGAGCGGGATGCTCGCGGGCGCGAGCTTGTCGGCCTCCTCGAAGCTCAGCTTCATGTCGCGCGCCATGGCTTTAACCAGGCCAGCCCAGCGCTCGGTGCGGACCGGGCCGGGATTGACGGCGACGAAGCTGATATTGTCTTTGCCGTATTGGCTGGCGAGCGATTTGGTCAGATTCTGTCCGGCTGCGTTGGCTGCGCCCGGCGCAATCTCCCAGTACGACACTTTCACGCCGTCATTGCCGATCAGGTTGACCACGCGGCCTTTCTTTTGTTTTTGCATAATCGGCAGCGCGTGTTTCATACAGCGCACATAGCCCATGAATTTGAGCTGCAGCGCCTGCGCCCAATCCTCTTCGGTCAAACGGTCAAGGACGCCGCCGGGCGCCGAACCGGCATTGTTCACCAGAATGTCGATCCGACCGAGCGCGGCATGCGCCGACTTGATGAAATTTTCCGCATCCGCGGCTTTAGTCAGATCGGCGGGAATCGGAAAAATCTTGCGGCCGGTTTCCTTGGCGATCTCGGCAGCGGTCTTTTCCAGCGGCTCCTTGCGGCGCGCGCAGATCGCAACATCGACCCCTTCGCGGGCCAGCGCGCGCGTGATCGCCTTGCCGATGCCCTCGCTGGCGCCGGTGACGATCGCTTTCTTGTCTCTCATCGCCAAATCCATGGCGCGCCTCCCTTCTGTCCGTCGGCATGAGTTTAGAGCATCAGACTGGAAATGCTCCATCCCCCGTCAAGGCAAGCGTCATCGTTCTCGCGACGCGACTTTTTTCTCCCGCCCCGCGATAGCGGGGAGGGGGACCGCGCACTTGCGCGGTGGGAGAAGCGACATCGCGGACGTTTGTTCTGTGACGCAAGCAAAGCATCAATGCCCGCGCCCCCTCCACCACGCTCCGCGTGGTCCCCTTCCCCCGCTGCGCGGGGGCGGATGAGTCTCATCGTTCTCGTGGCGCATGCGCGCCCGAGTTCCGCAAAAAATTGTTACGTGAAGCGCGAAGGTGGAGCGCGAAAAAGAAAGCAGGGTGGCGCCTGCCTTTGGTTCTTCACAAGCCCGCTTCGCAAATGTAGCCCGGATAAGCGCAGCGAAATCCGGGCAAACAGTCTCGCTTATCTTTGCTCCCGGACTTCGGTTCGCTCAGTCCGGTCTACGAAGAAAGAAATCGGAGGCGAAACGCCGACAGACGCAATGGGTAATTATGCCGTGCCGACGGGCACGGCCGCGCACCGGTCGGGGTGCGCACGGCTGTCGGCATTCGCCAAAGGGACTTTCGTCGTCTTCGGCGCAACTCCAGGCCAGGCTTCCTGGGACGTGGCCTGTCCGTTGAGTGGGCGTTACCCACCCCTGCCTGTCCCTAAGTCCAGCGAGCAACTCGCGCCTCGGTCATAGTGCCGAGGGGTTGATGCCCAAAGCCGCCCGGGAGCGGGTTGCAAATCCGCCCGCGGGCACCGCTACGTCGCCCCGCACTGCGGCCTGCCGGCCGTAGCGCGTCCAAATCATCGGGCGAGGTTCGTCCCTATGTATCTGAAACGGGGACCATTGTCAATATATCGGTGACGGATATCTCAGCGGCATTTCCCGGGCGCAGCGCGCGTGTATGTGCATCAGCTCTCCCAGGGGGACGTTTGGTGTCGTCATTGCGAGGAGCGTGAGGGACGAAGCAATCCAGAACTTTTAGACTGGATTGCTTCGCTTCGCTCGCAATGACGCATCGTGATCGCCGTCACGTGTCGCTGGTCTGCAGCGCACCGCTCTCGACGCTGCACCGCGTTAGCGGAACCTCACGCCGATTGCGATGCGGCTCTGGCCTCGGCGCCGTTCCAATTGAGCTGCGCCATTTCCTTGAGCAGCCAATTGCGGAATGCGACAACTTCGCGCCGCGTTTCGATACCAAGCGGTTTGACCAGCCAATAGCCGCTCATGACCGGCACCACGTGGTCGACCGCGATCGCGAGCCGTCCGGCAGCGCTCAGCGGCAAGCGGCCGATGGCAATGCCAAGCCCCGCGATGGCGGCTTCCAGCGCCAGTTGGCCGCTGCCGACGACGAGCTTGCGGGCCGACGAGGTGTCGGTTTGGCTGTGGTTGCACCAGGTCTCCCAATCTTCGGCCGATGTTAAAGTCTGGATTTGAATCAGCGTGGCGCGCGACCAGTCCAAGGCTCCGCCGCGCGAGAGCTCGCGGATATAGCCGGGTGCGCCGACCGGGACGAACCGCACCCGGCCGATGAGATCGCAGGAGAGCTTGGGGTAGGCGTCGCGTCCGCTGCGGATCGCGACATCGAATTGATCCGACGGCAGCTGCACGATCTGCTGACTTGCATCCACCGTTACCACCATATTCGGGTAGGCTTCGCGGAATTTATGCAGGCGGGGCAGCAACAACTTAAAGGCAAACAGCGCGGTGGTGCTGATCGACAACCGGTCCTCGAAGCGCCGGCTGGGCAGGCGCAGCGTGCCGGTCGCGATCATCGATAAAGCTTCGCTGATATAGGGCAGGTACTGCCGCCCGGCCGCGGTGAGGATCACGCCGCGGGCTTTACGCTCGAACAGCTCGACATCGAGCCATTGTTCGAGCGAATCGATGCCGTGGCTCAATGCGCCAGGGGTGAGGTTGAGTTCCTGTGCAGCGCGCTTGAAGCTGCCGCATCGCGCGGCCGCTTAAAACAGACGTAAGCCGCTCAGCGGCGGTAGCTTTAATGCCATGCGCGATGAACAGCATTCAACCTGAATTATTCCTTGTTATGTTGAAGATCATTCAATTACGTTTTGTAATACGTCGGCGGCGTCACACTATTGCAACGAATGGTTGTTGGGGACCGCTTCCGGGGTTCAACCAGAAAAGCTCCGTAGAATGCGGCCTTTCGTCACTACTGATGCATCTCAAAAATGAGTAAGCGGTGCAACCTGCCCACGCCCAGGGGCTGTATAAAAATGACGGAAAATCACTTGAGATGAAAAAATTCGTCATACAGGGACGATCGGTGAATTTCGCGCTCCGCTGAACCTATCTCACCACCAGGACCGGGCAGGGCGCGAGGTGAACCAGTCGATCTGCCCGGCTGCCGAGCATCCGCTCGTAAAAGTGCGAATGGCCGGTGGCGCCGATCACCAACAAATCGGCCTTAAGGTCGCCGGCAAGGCTAACGATGTCGCGTACCGCATGCCCGGTGAGGAGATGAACATGTAAACCCACCTGATGCTCCTCGGCCAAGGCGCGGGCGCGCTGGTGCGCCTTGTGGAAACGCCGTGCCGCGGTGCCGGTCTGCTCCCTGATTTCTTCGATGAATTCCGGCATGTAGTCGATTTCTTCGACTGAGACCATGTGCAGTTCGGAGCCGGCCGCTTTGGCAATCGTGATGGCGAGGCTCAGCGCGCGAAAGGCGCGCTCCGAGCCATCATTGGCGCATAAGATCTTGGCGAACATCCGAAGCCTCCCAAAAGCTCAGTCGGCTTTGCTTGAAGCCGTGCGAAGCGGCGCTGTGCCGGCCGGCGGCGAAGCAGCGGCGGTGGGGGCCAGATGGTCCTCCTCCTCGGCGCGAGGGAGCAAATGGCGCGGCAGGTAGAAGGCATTCGCGATCAGGGTCGGGATCACCGCGCTACCGATCACGCCGGCGACCAGGATCGAATATTGCCCCTGGGTGATGATGCCATGGGACAGGCCGAACAGCGATGAGATCGTGCCGAAGGTCAAGCCGGTCGACATCAAGAGCGTAGTGTACATCGCCTCCGGGTTCGGCGTCTTGTAGATGCGCGTCACCGGATAGACGCCGAAGAATTTGGTGACCATCTTTGCCAATAGTATGAAGCCGAAAGCAAAAGGCGCAGCGATCAGCGCCGGAATCGAGACAAAAGCACCGGCGCGGATGAAGTAAAACGGCGTCAGCAATCCGAAGGCTACGGCGCGCAGTCGCCGCACCAGCGCGTGATCGCGGCCAACGCTGCCGGCGAGCATCATGCCGATCACATAAGCCGGCAGCACCGCCTCGCTGTCTGCCCAGCCGGCCAGCGCGCCCACACCCAACAGACAAAATAACAGAAATTTTATTTCCATTTCCGAAGGGCGATTGCCGAACACGCGGTTAAAGCGCGGCGTCAGCCAGGGCAGCACCGCGAATACCGCGATCGCGACGGCGGCAAAGACCAGCGTGTGCCAGGTGAATGGCGCAAATATGAAGCCGAGCGCCAGCACTGTGCCGAGATCATTGATGAAGCAGGCCGCCAGCACGGTCTTGCCGTATTCGGTGCGGTTCAAGCCGTATTCGATCATCACGGCATAGACGACCGCCACCGATGTGGTGGAGAGCGCAACGCCTGCGAGCCAGCTCGCCCGCACGTCCCAGCCGAGGATGAAATAAGCCGCCGCGGCGCAGCCGAGGAACGGAAAAAAGAAGCCCACGGCGCCGAGCGCTGTTGCCTCCTTCCATTTCTTTTTGAAGACCACCGGGTCCAATTCGGCGCCGGCGAGAAAAGTGAGCATGATCGCGCCGATGCCGGCGAGGAATTTTATCCAGGGTTCTTCGCTGCCAAGCGCAGTCGCGCCGAAGGCAGTGCCGATGATGAGTTGCGCCGCGGTGCCGACAATGATCTCGGTCAGCGCGGTGGAAACGCGCAGCCACACCGACAACAGGCTCGCAATCAGCGCTAAACCCGCCCACAACGTAAAAAGCGCCCACACCGGGGTCATCTTCAATCCCTCATTACAGCCGCACGCGAAAGCGCGCGGCGCCCGCAGCGGGCGTCAAATCGCAATGGACGTGTGCGGCGGCGGGAGCAAATAAAAACTCCTACCGACGCCAAGCGTCCGGCAGGAGTCATCAGCCTCAGAGTGATCAACCTCAGCGGCGGTTACGGGGGGACTCCATCCCACAAGTCATTCGATTTTAGCGGCGGGGCCAAGCTTGGCAAGCGAGAATCCTGCAACAGAAACAGCTTCGCCAAATAAGCCTTGTCACGCCCGCGCAATGCGCCGGTATGGCGCGTAGATCGGCTCCCACATCTTGGCTCTGATCGCCGCAACGGTTTGTTTCTCGGAGAGCGCGTCGGCGTGACCTTCCTTCTGCGCTTGCCGAGCGACGGCAAGTGCGACGTTGAACGAAAGCTCCCTGATATCGACAAGCGAAGGCAGCAGGTTGGCTTTTTGGTCACGCTTGGCCGGCGATTGTTCGGCGATGGTCTTTGCCGCTGCCAGAAACATGCCATCGGAAATGCGCCGCGCACGAACCGCGATCGCGCCGAGCCCAATGCCCGGATAGACATAGGCATTATTGTTCTGATCGACGCGGAATTCCTTACCGCCGCGCCGCAGCGGCGGAAATGGGCTGCCGGTGGCGATGACCGCGCGTCCGTCAGTCCAGGCATCAAGCTCCGCCGGCGTTGCCTCGCTGCGATCGGTCGGATTGGACAACGGAAAGATCACCGGCCGCTTTACGTGGCCGGCCATAGCGCGCACAACCGGTTCGGTAAAAGCGTGGGCTTGCCCGGAAGTGCCGATCAGCACGGTGGGATGCGCGTTCGCTACCACGTCATCGAGACCGATCCGGCCTGGCGCGTTGAGCGTCCACCCCGCAACGCGATCGGGCTGCTGGGCGAACGGCGCTTGGAACGGTTGCAGGCCGGTCATGCCTTGCAGCAAGAGACCGGGGCGATCGACCAGATAAAAATTCTCCAGCGCGCGTTTTTCGCTCACACCTGATTCGATCATCGCGCGCGAGAGCAGCGCGCAAATGCCGGTGCCAGCAGAGCCTGCGCCGAGAACCGCGACGCGCTGCTCGTGCAACGGCACGCCGGTGATGTTGATGGCGGAGAGCAGCGTCCCGACCGCAATCGCGGCGGTGCCCTGAATGTCGTCGTTGAATGTACACAAGCAGTCGCGATAGCGGGCGAGCAGCCGATTGGCGTTGCCGATGGCAAAATCCTCCCAATGCAGGAGGACGTGCGGCCAGCGCTCGCGCACGGCTTTGACGAAAATCGAAACGAGATTGTCGTAATCGGGACCGCGAATGCGTTCATGCTGCCAGCCGATGTAAAGCGGATCGCGTAAGTGGCCCTGGTTGTCGGTGCCGGCGTCGAGAATGACCGGCAAGGTCGTTGCCGGATGAAGTCCGGCGCAAGCGGTGTAGAGCGACAGCTTGCCGATCGGGATGCCCATGCCGCCGGCGCCCTGATCGCCGATGCCGAGAATGCGTTCGCCGTCGCTGACCACGATCGCATCGATGCGGTCGTAGCGCGGATGCGAGAGAATACGCGGGATCAAATGCTGGTGTGGGATGCTGAGAAAAAGTCCGCGCGGTTTGCGGAAGATCCGGCTGAAAACCTCACAGCCCAGTCCGACCGTCGGTGTGTACACGATCGGCATCATCTCTTCGATGTTGCGGGTCAGCAGCGCGTAGAACAATGTCTCGTTGGAATCCTGCAGGCCGCGCAGGAAGACGTAGCGCTGCAGATCGCTACCGAGGCCGCGAAAGGCATCGTGGCGGCGTTTGACTTGGTAATCGAGCTCGGCGACATGCGGCGGCAGGAGGCCGTGCAGATCGAACGCCTCGCGTTCGGCATCGGTGAATGCCGTGCCCTTATTAAGGAGCGGATTATTGAGAAGCTCGTAGCCGCTCAAGGCGGTTTCAACAAAAGGACTGGCTTGGTCGTGCATCGATGTTGGCATGCCGCAACACGATAGC
>JBASAH010000254.1:0-14763 GCA_049650505.1 Xanthobacteraceae bacterium | reverse complement strand
ATCATCGCCAGACCCGTCGCATCTGTCTGGCTGCTAACGGCTCGCCAACCTCTCCCGATCGCGGAGAGACGCTACGAAGTGAAAAGGAGAACCTCGCGTGCCGATGTCGCCGGGCTATGTCCCATTTCATCCTCACCCGTCGAAACCGAAGTTCAAGCTGCCGCCCGGCGCGGTCGATGCGCATTGCCATGTGTTCGGGCCGGAAAACAAATTTCCGTATGCGCCGGAGCGCAAATACACGCCGTGCGATGCGCCGAAGGAAAAGTTGTTCGCGCTGCGCGATTTTCTCGGCCTCGACAAGAACGTGATTGTGCAAGCTTCGGCCCATTCCAAGGACAATCGCGCGATGGTCGACGCGCTCGAAGCGGCGAATGGCAGAGCCAAGGGCGTCGCTTTCGTCGGCGAAGAGGTGACCGACGCCGAGCTGCAATGGATGGATAAAGCCGGCGTGCGCGGCGTGCGGTTTAATTTCCTCAAGCGGCTGGTCGATTTCACGCCGCGCGATGTGCTGGCGCGGATCGCCGCGCGCGTCGAAAAGCTCGGCTGGCATATCGTGGTTTATTTCGAAATGCCGGATTTGGCCGAACTGGAAGACTTCTTCACCGCGTTGCCGACCGCAGTGGTGGTCGATCACATGGGCACGCCGGACGTTAAGAAGGGCGTCGAGCACCCGGAGAACCAGCGCTTGCACCGTTTGATGGACAAGCACAAGAATTTCTGGGCCAAGGTGACCTGCCCGGAACGCATGAGCCTTGCCGGACCGCCGTACGATGATGTCGTGCCATTCAGCCAGGCGCTGATCGAGCGCTTTCCTGATCGGGTGATCTGGGGCACCGATTGGCCGCATCCTAATATGAAGAAGGAAGCGCCGGATGACGGCGTTCTGGTCGACTACATTCCGAAAGTCGCGGTCACCGGGGCGGCGCAGCGGGCGTTACTGGTCGATAATCCGATGCGGCTCTATTGGACTTAGAGGTTATTGTTTTTGCGATGCGCGTGCGGTTGGTTCTGCTGACTATGCTGTCGACGATTGCTGCGGGCATCATGCCTGGTTCGGCGCAGCAGAGTTCGACGGCCCAAAGTCCAGCACAATCAGCAGAACCAGCCGCAGGCGCGGCGCAAAGCTGGCTGCCTTTGCCGACGAGCGGATTTATTGCCGGCCGCCCCGCCGTTGCCAAAGACGTTGCCGACGGCAATGCGGTTTTCGTGTTGCGGGCCTATGGCGTTGCCTTCGGCAAACCGCTCAACGTCACCATTCCGCAATACGCTTATCTGACGAAAAGGGGCCGGCAGCCGGTCCCCGTGGTTGTCGTGCAAGCCGAGCAGGGCAAGGGCATCAAGATTTTCGGTGTTCGCGACCGCAGCGGCAAAGCGGCAACCGCCAGGGAATCCGAGGTGCAATTGCTCGGCACCAATCCGCCGAATTAGACCGCAGCTTAAAGCGCCGTCGGCGCTGACGGCTTACGTTGCCAAGCGATCCTGCGCTATATATGTCCAGCTTGATTGGAGAGACGCCCATGCCCCGCGAAAAAATGGCCCGCGAGAAAATGGCCCGCGAAAAACAACACGACTATGACGATATTCCGGGCACTTATGTCTTCGACGCCGAACGATCCCGGCAGGGCTTCGGCATCAACATGTTCTGCATGTCGTTGATGAAGGACGAGAACCGCAAGGCGTTCAAGGCCAACGAAGCGGAGTATCTGAAGAAATTCAATCTGACGCCGGAACAGACGGACGCCATCCTCAAGCGCGATTACAACCGCATGCTGGAGCTTGGCGGCAACATCTATTTCACCGCCAAGCTCGGCGCTACCGACGGGCATTCGTTCCAGCAACTCGCCGCCAAAATGACTGGCTCGTCGCAGCAGGATTATGCCTCGATGATGCTTGCCGGCGGGCGCTCGGTTGAAGGCAACCGTTCGCGCTCCGGCAAGAAGAACGCTCCCTCTAAGTTTCTCCGCGGCGGCGGCGGCAAGTCCGCACCCGCCAAGCGCCAAGCCAAAGCTAAAGTTAGGTCCAAATCCAAAGCCAAATCCAAAACCCGATCAGCGAAACGGAAGTGAAGCCGTGGCCAGAATCGTCGCAGGTATAGGTTCATCGCACGTGCCCGCCATCGGCGCGGCACTCGACAACGGTAAGACCGAGGAGCCGTATTGGAAGCGGATTTTCTCGGGCTTCGAGCAATCGCAAGCTTGGATGCGCGAAACCAAGCCCGACGTCGCCATCATTGTCTATAACGATCACGCCTCGGCGTTCTCGGTGGAAATGATCCCGACTTTCGCGCTCGGCTGCGCCACGGAGTTTCCGCCGGCCGACGAAGGCTGGGGCCCGCGCCCGGTGCCCGTGGTGCAAGGCCATCCGGCGCTTGCCTCGCATATCGCGCAATCGGTCATTCTCGATGAATTCGACCTCACCATCTGCAACAAGATGGAAGTCGATCACGGCATGACGGTGCCGATGAATCTGTTGTTCGGCAAAGTCGAGAAGAACGGGCATTGGCCATGTCCAGTCGTTCCGCTCGCCGTCAATGTCGTCATGTATCCGCCGCCGACGGGGCATCGTTGCTACATGCTCGGCCGCGCCATCCGCAAAGCGGTGGAATCCTATCCCGATGACCTCAAAGTGGTGATCTTCGGTACCGGTGGGCTGTCACACCAGATTTCCGGGCCGCGCGCCGGGCTGATCAACAGCAAATGGGATAAGAGCTTCCTCGACAATCTCTCCAAGAATCCGCAGAAGCTCGTCAAGATTCCGCACATCGATTATATGCGCGAAGCCGGCGCCGAAGGCATCGAAATGGTGATGTGGCTGATCATGCGCGGCGCGCTCGACGACAAAGTCGACGAGGTCTATCGCTTCTACACCGTGCCGGCGTCGAATACCGCCGTCGGTCACATCATTCTTGCCAACCGCGGCCGCGGCACCGCGCGCAAATCGGCCGCGCAATCAAAACGCGCCGCCGGTAAGGTCAAACGCGCCGCAGCGCGGGCGCGAGTCGATCGTCTTCGCGGCTAGCCTTTAGTCATAGTCGGACGTCATGGCCGGATTTATTCCGGCCATCCCGTTTAGTAGACACGGAGCTATATGATCGGGATGCGCGGGCATAGGCGAGCCAACGGGTCCGGCCCGAAGTGGCCAGCCCGATGACACGCTCCGCGACGCCGTTCTTCGAACGGCTATGTCCGCGCATGACGAAAAAGAATGACGATCAAAACGATCTAACGAGGCTGACAATGAAAATCTGCGTTGCGGGGCAAGGCGCGTTCGGACAAAAGCATCTCGATGCGCTCAAGCGCATTCCCGAGGTCGAAGTGACCTCGCTGGTCGGCGGCAATCAGGATGCGACCGCCCAGGTCGCCCAAAAATACGGTGTCCCGCATTTCACCGGCGAGCTTTCCGAAGGCATCAAGCGCGCCGATGCGGTCATTCTGACCACGCCGACCAAGCTGCATTTCCGTCAAGGCGAGCAAGTCATGCGCGCCGGCAAGCATGTGCTGGTCGAAATTCCGGTTACCGACAGCGTCGAGGACGCCGAGGCGCTGGTGAAGATTGCCAAGGAAACCGGCGTCGTCGCCATGGGCGGGCACGTGCGGCGCTTCAATCCGAGCCATCAATGGGTGCACAAGCGCATCCAGAAAGGCGAGTTGAAGATCCAGCAGATGGACGTGCAGACATATTTCTTCCGCCGCAAGAACATCAACGCCGCCGGTCAGCCGCGGAGCTGGACCGATCATCTGCTCTGGCACCACGCCGCGCACACGATCGACCTGTTTCAATACCAGGCCGGCGAGACCATTTCCGACTGCTACGCGGTGCAGGGGCCGATCCACCCGCAGCTTAATATCGCCATGGACATGGGGATCGTGGCGAAAACGCCGTCGGGTGCGGTGCTGACTTTATCGCTGTCGTTCAACAATGACGGCCCGCTCGGCTCATTCTTCCGCTACATCTGCGACAACGGCACCTATAAGGCCTATTACGACGATCTGTCCGACGGCAAGGACAACAAGATCGATCTTTCCAAGGTCGACGTGTCGATGGACGGCATCGAGCTGGAAGACCGCGAATTCATCGCGGCGATCAAACAAAAACGCGAGCCCAATGCCAGCTTGGCTGCGCTTCTGCCTTGCATGCACGTGCTCGGCAGATTGGAAAAGATCGTCGATCCGCAGCGCAAGGCGCACGCGTAAATCCGACACGATGAGGCAGGCCGCCGCCTGGACAAGGCGGGCGTGTGGTGTTGGTATGCCGCTCAGAGCCGGCTCGATCGAGGGAGGAAACAATGCGGCGTTGGTTCTTTCTCGGTGCGGCGTGCGCTGCCGCCGCGGCACTGGGGATAGCCGGCCACGCGCAGGCGCAAGACGTCAAAATCGGCTTCATCTTGCCGATGACCGGCCAGCAGCAATCGACCGGCCGGCAAGAGGCCGCGGCCGCCAAGCTCTACATGGCGCAGCACGGCGACACCGTTGTCGGCAAGAAAGTTGTGCTGATCGTCAAGGACGACGGCGCCGTGCCGGACAACACCAAGCGGATCGCGCAGGACTTAATCGTAAACGACAAGGTGACCTTTCTCGCCGGCTTCGGCGTTACGCCGGCCGCACTTGCGGTCGCGCCGCTGGCCAGCGAAGGCAAGACGCCGGAGATCGTCACCGCGGCCGGAACCTCCATCATCACCGAGAAATCGCCGTACATCGCGCGTACCAGTTTCACATTGGCGCAATCGACCGTGCCGATGGCGGATTGGGCCGCGCAGAATGGCATCAAGAAAGTAGTGAGCATGGTGTCGGATTACGCGCCCGGCGCCGATGCCGAGAAGTCGTTCAAGGACGAATTCACCAAGAAGGGCGGCCAGGTGCTCGACAGCATTCGCTTTCCGCTGGCCAATCCCGATTTCGCGCCGTTCCTGCAGCGCGCGGCCGACCAGAAGCCGGACGCGATCTTCGTGTTCGTTCCGTCCGGACAGGGCGGCATCTTCGTCAAACAATTCGTCGAACGCGGTCTCGACAAAGCCGGCATCAAGATCATCGGCCCGGGCGATGTCACCGATGACGATCTGCTCAACGGTATGGGCGATGCGGTGGTCGGCACTATCACCGCGCATTTTTATTCGGCCGATCACGATTCGCCGGCAAACAAAGCGTTCGTCGCCGCCTTTAAGGCCGCCAATAACGGCATGCGGCCGAACTTCATGGCGGTGTCGGCCTATGACGGCATGCACCTGATCTACGAGGCGCTGAACAAGGCCGGCAAGACCGACGGCGATTCGCTGATTGCGGCCGCCAAGGGTATGGCCTGGGACAGCCCGCGCGGCCCGGTCTCGATCGATCCCGATACCCGCGACATCGTGCAGAACGTCTACATTCGCAAGGTCGAGAAAAAGAACGGCGAACTCTACAATGTCGAATTCGCTACCTTCCCGAACGTCAAGGATCCGATCAAGGCAGCGGTGGCGAAATAACTGATCAGCCTCCCGCGGATGGCCATCGCAGGTTATGAGCAATCATGCTGACCATCCTGTATGACGGCATCGCCTATGGCATGCTGCTGTTCGTGCTGGCATGCGGGCTCTCCGTCACGCTCGGCCTGATGAACTTCATCAATCTTGCGCATGGCGCCTTCGCCATGGCGGGCGGCTATTGCACCGTCATCCTGGTCAACCGCCTCGGCCTGCCCTTTGCGCTGGGATTGCCGATTGCTTTTCTGGTCACGGCGCTCCTTGGCGGCTTGTTCGAGCGCACGCTCTACGTCCATGTCTATGCGCGCAGCCATCTCGACCAGGTGCTGTTCACCATCGGCCTCGTCTTCATGTCGGTCGCGGCGGTCGATTACACGATGGGCTCGTCGCAGCAATTCGTGCAGATCCCGGAAGCGCTGCAAGGCCAGTTCGAAGTCGAGGGCATCGGCATGGGCAAATATCGGCTGCTCATCATCGTGATCTGCGGACTATTGACCGTCGCCTTACAATTGATCCTGGCGAAGACGCGCTTCGGCAGCCGCTTGCGCGCGGCGGTGGACGATCAGCGCGTGGCGCGCGGACTTGGCATCAATGTCGGTGCGGTATTCGGCATCACCTTCGCGTTCGGCTCCGGGCTTGCCGGATTGGGCGGTGCGCTGGGCGCGGAAATCCTCGGGCTCGATCCGACCTTTCCGCTCAAATACATGATCTATTTCTTGATCGTGGTGACGGTCGGCGGCACGTCGAGCATCACCGGGCCGTTTTTCGCCTCGATCCTGCTCGGCATCGGCGACGTCGCCGGTAAATATTACGTGCCGAAGCTCGGCGCCTTTGTGATCTACGCGATTATGATCGTGGTGCTGATCTGGCGGCCGCAGGGCCTATTCGCCCGCGGCGTGGCGCGGTGACGCCGATGACCGTAAGCGCCGACGAGGTCGCTCTTTACCTCAAGCGCCGCGCGCGCTGGTCGCCGTTCGAAATCGCATTCTGGCTTTTTGCCTTCGCGACGATCTGGCTGTTCCCGGGAAAATATCTGATCCTCAAAGACACCGCGATCCTGGCGCTGTTCGCACTCTCGCTCGATCTCATTCTTGGCTATGCCGGGATCATCTCGCTGGGCCAGGCGGCATTTTTCGGCTTCGCCGGTTATTTTGCCGGGCTGGTCGCCAAACACGGCATCATCAACGAGCCGGTGATCGCGCTTGTTTGCTCTGGCTTGATCGCGGCGGCGCTCGGCTTTGTCACCAGTTTCTTGGTGCTGCGCGGCTCCGACCTGACGCGGCTGATGGTGACGCTCGGCGTCTCGCTGATGCTGGGCGAACTCGCCAATCGCTACTCCAATATCACCGGCGGCGCCGACGGCCTGCAAGGTGTCGAGATCGAACCCGTCCTCGGGCGCTTCCGCTTCGACCTGTTCGGGCATAACGGCTACGTCTATTGCCTTATCGTGCTGTTTGTCTGTTTTGTGGTCGCGCGGCGCATCGTCTATTCGCCGTTCGGCCTGTCGCTGCGTTCGATCAAAGGCAATACGCTGCGCGCCGCGGCGATCGGCGTTCCGGTCAAATGGCGGCTGGTGGCGATCTATACGGTGTCGGCGGGCTTTGCCGGGATCGCCGGCGCGCTGCTCACGCAGACTACCGCTTTCTGTTCGCTCGACGTGTTCTCGCTCGAGCGTTCGGCCGATCTGTTGCTGGTGCTGATCATCGGCGGCACTGGCTATCTCTATGGCGGCTTGATCGGCGCGGTGATCTACAAGTTCTTACAGGATTGGATCGCCAATCTGACGCCGCAATATTGGCAGTTCTGGATCGGCCTCGTGCTCGTCGTCATCGTTCTGATCGGCCGCGAGCGGATGGCCAGTTGGGTCCGCGCCGTGCGCGGCTTGCTGGCACGATTGGGTAGCCGGCTTATGCCGCGCTTGCCGGCGCTTGGCGGCGCCGCGCCCGACGGGCGCTGAACCATGTCGAAAACCACCCCAATTCTGCAAACCATCGGCTTGGAAAAGCGCTTCGGCGGCATCCTGGCGGCGCAAAGCGTCAATCTCGCGGTCGAGCCCGGCGCGCGGCACGCTTTGATCGGACCAAACGGCGCCGGCAAAACGACCGTGATCAATCTCCTCACCGGGGTGTTGCGGCCGACCGCCGGCCGGATCGAGTTGGACGGACGCGACATTACCGGGCTGTTGCCGCACCAGCGGGTGCGGCTCGGCATGGCGCGCACGTTTCAGATCAATCAATTATTCCTCGATCTCACGCCGCTCGAATCCATCGGCCTCATCGTCTCCGAACGGCTCGGATCCGGCGCCGATTGGTGGCGGCTGGTTGGCACAAAATCGGCGGTCACCGACGAGATCGTCGAGATCGTCGAGCGTTTTCGCCTCGCCGACGTCATGCACGAGCGCACGGCGATTCTGCCCTATGGCAAGCAGCGGCTGCTCGAAATCGCGCTGGCGTTTGCCTGCCGCCCGCGCGTTCTTCTCCTCGACGAACCGGCCGCCGGCGTGCCGGAAGCCGAACGGCACGAGCTTCTTGCCACCATCGAGGCGCTGCCGAAGGACGTCACGGTGCTGTTGATCGAGCACGACATGGATCTCGTGTTCTCCTTTGCCGAACGCATTTCGGTGCTGGTCAATGGCGCGCTGTTTGTGGAGGGCGCGCCCGACGAAGTGGCGCGCGATCCGCGGGTCAAGGCGGTTTATCTCGGCGAGGAGCTCGATGCCTGACCTGCTCGCCATCGAACGGTTGTGCGCCGGCTACGGCGAGGCCGTGGTGCTGTCCAATATTTCATTGTCGCTGCGCGAAGGCCAAGCCATCGCGCTCCTTGGCCGCAACGGCATGGGCAAAACCACCTTGATCAACACCATCGTCGGCGTGACCCGCTATTTTGGCGGCAGCATCGCGCTCGACGGCGCCGACATCACCGCGCTGCGGCCCGATCAACGCGCCCATGCCGGCATTGGCTGGGTGCCGCAGGAGCGCAACATTTTCAAATCGCTGACCGTGCACGAGAACCTCACGTCGGTGGCGCGCCCCGGGCGCTGGAGCACAGACAAGGTCTATGCCTTGTTTCCGCGGCTTGCCGAACGGCGGCAGAATCTCGGCAACCAGCTTTCCGGCGGCGAGCAGCAAATGCTCGCGGTCGGCCGCGCGCTGGTGCTCAATCCGCGCGTCATGCTGCTCGATGAACCGCTCGAAGGGCTGGCGCCGATTATCGTCGAGGAACTCTTGGCGGCGCTGCGCCGCATCATCCGCGAAGAAGGCATGTCGGCCATTCTGGTCGAGCAGAATGCCAAGAAGATTTTGGGCGTCACCAATCACGCGATTATCATCGAACGCGGCGCGGTCGTGCATGCCGCCGACAGCGCTACGCTCGCCGCCGACCGCGCCGCCCTTGAGACCCATCTCGGCGTCACCGATCAAGGACCGCGCCGCATGGCGCGGCCGCGGCTCTAGATCGCAAATGCAAATCCCCTTCATCACGGTCGATGTCTTCACTGACCGCAAATTCGGCGGCAATCAGCTAGCGGTCGTGCCCGATGCGGCGGCGCTGTCGAACGCGCAGATGCAGGCCATAGCGACCGAGTTCAATCTGGCCGAGACCACCTTCGTACTGCCGCCGCAAAATCCGTCGCACACGGCGGAAGTTCGCATCTTCACGCCGCGCGCCGAACTGCCGTTCGCCGGCCATCCCAATATCGGCAGCGCTTATGTCTTGGCGAAGGAAAGCGAGAGGGAAGGGCGGGCGGTATCTGATCCGATGATTTTCGAGGAGAAGGCCGGGCTTGTTCGTCTCAGCCTCATGAAGGAAGGAGCTGCTGTCGTCGGCGCGCGTCTCGCTCCGCCGCAATCGCTCGCGCGCGGCGCCGATATCAAGACCGACGTCATCGCCGCGGCCTGTTCGTTGGCGGCGAGTGATATCGAAACCGCCAATCATTCGCCCTGCATCGCCTCTTGCGGCATTCCCTTCGCCTTCGCGGAATTAAAAACCCGGCCGGTGCTGGCCGCGGCGCAGCCGCGTACCGACGTGTTCACGGCCGATCTGCCGGCCGATCGCGTGACCGGAGTACTGCTTTACGTCAAGGATCGAAGCAGCGGATTGGATCTTCAGGTGCGTATGTTCGCCCCGCTTTACGGCATCCCCGAGGACCCGGCGACCGGCAGCGGCAATGTCGCACTCGCCGGATTGCTGGCGAGTCTCCGCTCCGAAGGCGATCTCAAGCTTCACTTGCGCATCGGCCAGGGCATCGATATGGGCCGGCCAAGTCTGCTCGAAGCCGGCGCCGAGAAACGCAATGGCAAGATTACCGCGCTGTCGATCGGCGGGTGCTGTGTGCCGATGATGCGAGGAGTGCTGGAGGTTTAGACTGGTCCGTCCGTCCGCTTCGCGGGGGGAGGAAGAACGGCAAAAACTAATTAGATCACTTCCCGGCCGCGGCCGCTTTGGTTTTGGCGATAATGTCGGGTGGCGTGGCGTAAACGTCTTTCACCAGTTTCTCGACTTCGGCGCCTGAAACCGGATTGATTTCAAGGTCGGTCTTGCTCGCTTCGGCGAGAAAATCTTTATCCGTCATGGTCGCCGCGAATGCGTCGCGCAGCGCCGCAACACGATCCGGCGGTACATTTGGCGGCGCCAGATAGGGCCGGCCCATCACGTTGCGGGCGAAGATCATTTTGAGGATCTGCCGCTGCTCTTCGGTCTTGGCGAAGTCCATCACCAGCGGCACGTCCGGCAATTCCGGATGCTTCTCCAGCGAGAGCTGGACGAGCACAATCATGCTCTTGTCCTCGATCCAGGATTTGTGCGTCGACTTGACGCTCGACCATGACCAGCCGCATCGCCCCTGAACCTCGCCGCGCTCCATCGCCAGGATGACATCGTTGCCGCCGGGATAGCCTTCGACAATCTTGAAATGCGTGCCGAGCGCGCTGTTGAGCACGCGCGGGAATTGATCGGTATCGGCACTGGTGCCGGTGCCGCCGACGGTCAAATCCTTGGTGAAGAGATCCTCAAACTTTGTGATGCCGGACTGCCGCATTGCGACGCAGACGCTGACCTCGTTATTGGCGCTGCCGATCCAGTTGAATTTCTGCGCATCGAAGGCATCGCCCTGGCCGATCAACAGTGGATCAAACGCAATGCCGCGGCCGATCGTGCCGATTGCGGAACCATCGCGCGGCACGACGCGATAAAGGTAATTGGCGAGCCGAAGGCTGCCGGCGCCTTCAAGATTTTTCGGCACTAGCGTTGGATTGCCGGGGATATGCGCGCCGAGATGCCGGCCGATTACCCGTGCATAAAGGTCATAGGCGCCGCCGACGCTATAGCCGATATAGAGATCGATGGCGCGTCTTTTGTAGAAGTCTGCCACGCTCTGCGCCGACGCGCCGGCGCTCGACGCAAGGAGGGCCAGCACAAGCGTTGGAATTATGAGCATCACGCGCGTTAACAGGCGTGACGTGTTCGTCCGCCATTGGTGCCGTCGCTGGCGCATGCTCCTCCCAAATTGCGCTGGTGTCGCGATTACGAAGTTCGTAAGCGTTTGCGGCACGCTGGTACGAACTTCGGAATCGATAAGGACACTAGGGCGTGTACTCACAAGTGAGCATCGGTGGTCAATGCCCGTTTACCCCCGAAAGCGGACTCTAGACCGCAGTTGCAGAATGTCCGCTAAGGCCAATAGCGGACATTCTCAACTCCTTTGAGTTAAATCAATAACTCTCGCCGGCGGACACGTAAGATTTGCCCGAGGACATTGTCAATGTGGAAGGCGGCGCAATAGCACACGGTCATTCTATTGGCGCGACAGGCGCGGTGGCTTACAACCCGACTTTTGCATTCGATAAAGCGCGACGGTCTGAAACGCGGCGTCGTTACTCTCTGCATTGGCGGGGATAGCCCTTGCGCTCGAGACAGTTCAGTGGTCGTTTTCGGCATCACTCAGGAGTAAGTCACTATGAGCGGAAAAGAGAAAGTAGCGAAAAGTGAAATTCAAATTCTGCGCGATGCCTTCGAAGGCATGAAGGGTCGTCAGCCGAAATCCGACCAGGAGCTAAAAGAGTGGCTTGCCACTGACGAAGGCAAGGAGGCAACGATGTTTGAGTCCACGTCTTTTTCGCGCTTCGGCGACACCGGGCACGCCTAAACGACCATTTCGCATTGAGCGGCAAGACGCATCAGCGACCGCATGTAAAAAACTCGCCGAGAAGCGTTACGCCCCCGGCGAGTGCCATGACCGCTAGAGTAACATTTGCCGCGGCGAGTACATCCGTCGTCCTGCGGCAACGCCCCTGATCCTCTGCCCAGCCGACCGCGGCATCAATTTATCTCGTGGGCGATGGTTCAGATAAGTCGTGAGCGTTGCCCAAAAAACACACTGACGTGTTTCCTGCTGGACCGTGCCAGACGGCGCGATTTCCCGTTGGATTAAGCGATGAACAGCTAGCAGTTCCCAAAGTTTCTCCCGCTTCCGGCCCTGAGAACGAGAAATGTTGTTCGCACCATGTCCCTTGGGGCATGGCACGCTCTGCACGACTTTGTCATTGTACTCGAGCCGGGTAAGGCAAGCGTGCTGATCGGGCCAACGCCATGTCCGAAGTGAGTGTTCGAACCCGCATCTTATTTTGCGCGGCCTTTACCATCGCCACGGCCATCGTGATGGCCGCAAGGGCGAAAGCCCAGGACGCCGAGCCAAGGTCGTACACTAACACGCCGATCGGGCTTAATTTTTTGATCGCAGGCTACATCTACACGCAAGGCAAAATGGCATTTGATCCGGAGTTGGCAATTGCCGACGCGCAGTTTCAATCAGACACGGGGGCGCTGGCCTATGTGCGGTCCTTCGACTTTTTGGGCCAATCAGCCAAGTTCGACGTGATAGTTCCATACTCGGCTTTTTCCGCGCATGCTCTCGTGGCGGGCCAAGATCACGAGCGCGAGATGTCAGGATTCGGTGACCCGCGGTTTCGCGTTTCGGTAAACTTGTTTGGCGCTCCCGCACTGTCCGCAAAGGAGTTTGCCAACTACAAGCAGGACCTAATCGTCGGGGTCAGCCTCCAAGTGTCTGCCCCTTTGGGGCAGTATGACGACACCAAATTACTTAATCTCGGCAACAACCGCTGGTCGTTCAGACCCGAGCTGGGTATTTCCAAGGCCTGGGGTCCATGGACACTGGAGATCGCCCCCCAGCGTGACATTATTTCACGGACAACCCGGATTTCTTCTACGGCAGGAACTTTGCGCAAGCGCCGCTGTACCTAGTCCGTACAGACCTCATTTACAATTTTGATTCCGGTGCATGGATTGCATTGGATGGTGCATACTTCGCGAGTTTGCGCACCACTGTGAACGGCGTCAAAGGCGACAACGAGCAAGAGAACGCGCGCGTGGGTTTGACCGTCGCGCTACCTATCGACCGCCGAAACTCGGTCAAGCTCAACGCCAGCACGGGTATCTACACTCGCACGGGCAGCGAATTCAGCCCTGTCGGTATAGCGTGGCAGTATCGTTGGGGGGCAGGATACTGAAAAGGCATGATGTCATCGGCACGCGAAAAATTATGTTGCCGGTGGTGCCGTTCGCGACATTTTGGGCGTCGATGTCTTGCTCGTACGATGCTGTGTCCGACTCGGAAGCCGGTTCCTGACATGATGGGATGATTATGAAGAGGGTAGACATCACTTATCGGTACGAGACGCGGGATACTCCAGCTAGGCCGCGTCCCTCGGATAGTAATGCTGCACTTGATCGGCTAAACGACGGCAATCGCGCGTTCGCTGCGCTTCTCGAAAATTCACCCAATGAGCACACGGAACGAATTATTTCCGTAGATTTGCGTGATCTAGGGCTCGGCGACACAAAGCGACCAAATCAACGTCCATTCGCAGCTATTCTTGGCTGCTCGGATGCCCGCGTACCAGTTGAATTGATCTTCAATGAAGGACCCAACGATCTGTTTGTAATTCGCGTGGCCGGGAATGGTTTGGGCACCGAAATACTTGGGAGTCTGAAATATGCCGTCGACAATTTACGCGGAAGCTTGAAACTTATCGTCGTGCTGGGGCACAGCGGTTGTGGAGCGTTAACGACAGCAGTGGATGTGTTTTTGAATCCGACGGAATATTTGCCACTGGTTATGATGCATTCGCTTCGACGCATTCTGGATGGCCTTCTTGTTGTAGTGCGGAGTTCCGCGAAGAAATTTCAGAGTGCCTTCGGCACAGAAATCTCAGATCACCCTCGATACCGAGAGGCGCTCATTGAAGCATCGATAGTCACCAATGCTGCTCTTGCTGCCTACTCGACACAGCAAGAGTTTGGAGCCAGTAATCCAGCAGAATTACAAACAGTGTACGGTGTGTATTTGCTTGAAACGCGACAAGTGTGGGCGCCGCGCGTAAGCGATTTGAAAGAGGTTGGATTGGCTGCGGCGCCCCGAGACGCCGCAGGTTTCGAAAAGCTCGGAAATGCGATTTTGCAATCGGATCGAATAAGATCGCTTTTGCAGCCGTGATTTGCCACGTCCGCTTTGGGTCAGAACCGGACATGACCCGGTCAAATCACGATGTCCGCTATTCCCCCAAAAGCGGACAACGCCCCCAAGGCATTTATGAGTACACGCTCCAGCAAGTCTATCCTTGTAGTGCCGCTTTTGAACCCAAAGTTCGCATCGGAGGCTCCGCAAGTTTGTGAGAACTTCGGGTTCGCGGCACTAGAAATTTATGATGGCGATCTGATCGATGCGGCAAGAGGCCGTTACCGCTGCACTTTAACATGGCCTTGACGGGCTTGCGAGTTTCAGGCGCGATGCCGCGCGCAAGCACGGGCCACGTTACGTTGCCAAGTAAGCCAAGCGGGAGCGCCGATGCAGCCGGACATGATCGGCAGCGCCATCCACGCGCTGCAACTCCTCCTTGAGCCGACGCGGCTCATGATCCTTTGCGTCGGTGTGATCATCGGGCTCGCCATCGGCGTGCTGCCGGGCTTGAGCGGCATCGTCGGCATGGCGATGCTGATCCCGTTCACCTACAACCTCGATGAATACACGGCTTTCGCGCTGCTGCTCGGCATGGCGGCGGTGATCACCTCGTCGGATTTCATCACCGCCGTGTTGTTCGGGGTGCCCGGCCATGTCGGCGCCGCGGCGACCGTGATCGATGGTCACGCTATGGCGCGCAAGGGCGAGGCCGGCCGCGCCTTCGGCGCAGGCTTTGCGGCGTCGCTCGTCGGCGGCCTCGTGGGTGCCATCGTGCTCGCAATCAGCATTCCGATTTTGCGGCCCGTACTGCTTCACATCGGTTCGCCCGAGC
>JBASAH010000253.1:0-4199 GCA_049650505.1 Xanthobacteraceae bacterium | reverse complement strand
GCTATCTCACCTCGACTTCCACCTCGCTCGACCAATTGCTGGCCTACCGCTTCTGCACCGGGCTCGGCCTTGGCGGCGTGACGCCGGCGTTTCTGGCCATGGGTGCGGAGCTGGCGCCCAAACGGCTGCGCGATGTGTTCGTTACCGTGCTGTTTGCGTCGTTTCCCGGCGGCGGCTTGATCGGTTCGCTCACCAGCGCCTGGGTGATCCCGACCTTCGGCTGGCAATCGGTATTTTATATCGGCGCGGTGGCGCCGCTCGTCGTTGCCGTGGTGCTCATAATTTGGCTGCCGGAATCGATCCGTTTCCTGCTCGCCCGCAATATGCGCCAAGAGGAAGTGCGGCGCACGCTCGAGCGCATCATGCCCGGTGAAGTGCCGCCCGGAGTCGAACTCGTCGCGCCGCCCGACCCAGCGCGCCAGGGCGTTCCGCTCAAGCATCTGTTCATGGAAGGCCGCGCCATTCCGACGCTGCTCTTGTGGGTGCCGTTCTTCATGGTGTTCATGATTCTGGTCACCGTGACGTTCTGGACGCCGGCGGTGCTCAATTCGGTCGGCTTCTCGCTCTCGGCCGCGGCCTTGATCATCGGGCTCAACAATATCGGCAGCGTCATCGCCAGCGCCACATCGGGATGGGCCGTGCATCGCGCCGGCGCGTTTCGCGTGCTCATCCCAGGCTTCATTCTGGGCGGGCTGTCGCTCGCTTGGTTCGGCCAGGCTACGTCATCGATTGCGACGCTTAGCATCGCCTCGTTCCTCGCCGGCTTCTTTGTCGGCGGCACTGGAACCGGCCTGATCGCGGTCGCCGCCGGCATGTACCCGACCTCGATCCGCTCGACCGGCATTGGCTGGGCCATGGGCATGGGCCGTGTCGGCCAAGTGTTCGGCCCGGTTCTCATCGGCGTGCTGGTCGGAATGGGCTACAAGGTCGGCGGCATCTTCTACGCCGCCGCGGTGCCCTGCTTCATCGGCGCGCTGTTTCTGGTGTTCTTGTACTTCGCGCGCCCGGTGATGGAAGCCGATGCTGCTCCGACGGTTGCACCCGCGGAATAAATCTTACAGTCCGAGCAGGTGCGGCAGCCACAGCGAAAGCACGGGCAGATAGGTCACCAGCATCAATACGGCGAACATCACGCCGTAGAACGGCCAAATGCGCCGCAGCACCTGTTCGATGGTGACGTTGCCGACCGCGCAGCCGACGAACAGGATGGCGCCAACCGGCGGATGGCACAGGCCGATGCCGAGGTTGAGCATCATGATCATGCCAAAATGAACCGGATCGACGCCGAGCTTGAGCATGACCGGAAGCAGGATCGGCGTTGAGATCAGAATTGACGGCGCCATGTCGACCAGGCAGCCGAGCAGCAGCAACAGCGCGTTGACCAGCATCAGGATCACGTATTTGTTGCTTGAGATGGTGAGAAAGAATGCCGTGATCTTGGCCGGCATCTGCGTTAGCGCCATGATGTAGCCGACGCTCGAGGCGCAGGCGATCAAGGTCAGCACCATCGCCACCGTGCGCATGGTCCGGTGCACCAGCACCGGCAGATCGCGCCAGCGATAGTCGCGATAGATAAACATCGTGACGAAGAACGCCCAGACGCAGGCCACGGCGCCGGCTTCGATCGCGGTGAAAATGCCGCCGAGGATGCCGCCAAGGATGATCATCAGCGTGATCAGGCCCCACAGCGCTTCGACCGAAATCTTGGCCGCTTGGCGCAGCGGCACGGCGCTACCGCGCGGATGGCCGTCGCGATAGGCGATGACGAGACAAAGGATCACGAGCGCCAGGCCGAGCAACAAGCCCGGCACCACCCCGGCCATGAACAGGCTGATGATCGAGATCGTGCCGCCGGTCGCCAGCGAATAGATCACCGCATTATGGCTCGGCGGCACCAAGAGCGCCTGCACTGAAGCCGAGATCGTCACATTGGTGGCGAAGACGCGCGGAAAGCCGCTGCGCTCCATTTGCGGGATCATCACCGAGCCGATCGCCGAGGTGTCGGCGACGGCCGAACCGGAAATACCGCTGAGAAAAGTCGTCGCCACGACATTGACGACCGAGAGGCCGCCGCGCACGCGCGTGAAGCCGACCAGCACATCGGCGAAAGCGACAAGCCGCTTGGCCATGCCACCCTCGGCCATGATCGCGCCGGCCAGCACGAAGAACGGGATGGTCAGCATCGCCACTTTGCTGACGCCGTCGGAGATTTTCAGCATCACCGCTTCGAGCGGAATGCCCATCCAGAAAGCGCCGGCGATCGCCGCTAAGGCCAGCGAGTAGGCGATCGGCATGCCGATGACGAAACATGTGAGCATCGTCGCAAGGAGGACGAAGATGTCCATTGCCTGCGCCCTCTCCTTATGATGTTTTCTTACGCATGATCTTTTCCGAAAACCGGCCTCCACTTTTCGGGATCATGCGTTTGCCTATTCGAACGCGACAGCGCCGCGTTCAGCCGGCGGCGGTGGCGGGCCGATGGCGAGCCGCTCGAACACGAATAGCAACAGGATGGCGCCGCCAAACGGTATGGGCAGGTAAGTCACGCCAACCGACAGCGAGGGAAAATCGGCGATGGAATTTTGCCAGGTTGCCGAGACGAGCTTGGCGCCCCAATCGATCATGAACAGCGCGATCAACGCCATCAGGAATTCGACCAAAAGCGCCGTGGAACGCTGCAAGCGCTCCGGCAGCAGCGAGACGAAGAACCCCACCCGCATATGCAGACCGACGCGATAGCAAGCCGCCGCGCCGAAAAACGTCAGCACGATCATCAGCAGCACCGCCATCGGCTCGGGCCAGGATGCGGCGCGGTTGAGCACATAGCGGGTGTAGACCGCCCAGGGGATGACCGCCGAGATCAAGACCAAGGCGGTGCCGGCGATGACCACGCACGCGCCGTAGAGCACGTCCATCAGCCTGCGTATGGCCGGCACCATGGTCGCTTGTTCAGTTGGCGGCTTGGATGCGTTTGACCAATTCGGCGAAGCGCGGTCCGTATTTATCCCAGACCGGTTTGACGGCATCCTGGAACGGCTGCTTGTCGATGGTTTCAACGATTTGCACGCCGCCGGTCTGCGCTTTGTCCATGGCCTGCTTCTCGTACGCCGCCCACAGCACGCGCTCCTCGGCCTGCGCCTCGCGCGCGGACTTACGGATCAGCGCCTGATCGTCTTTCGACAGCGAGTCCCAGGTCTTGCGCGAGAACACCAGGATTTCCGGCACGATCAGGTGCTCGGTCAGCGTGTAATTTTTCGCCACCTGGTAATGATTGTCGAAGACGAAACTCGGCGGATTGTTCTCGGCGCCGTCGATCACGCCGGTTTGCAATGCGCTGAACACCTGGTCGTAACCCATGGCGACGCCATTGGCGCCGAGCGCATTGGCCATATCGACGAACATCGGATTGCCGATGACGCGAACTTTCAGTCCCTTGAGATCGGCGATGCTTTTGATCGGATGCTTGGTGTTATAGAAGCTGCGCGCTCCGGCATCCATCCAGCACAGCCCGACCAGTCCGGCCTTTTCGTTCGCCGTTACTTTGTCGAGGAGCTCGCTGCCGATCGCCCCGTCGATCACCTTCTGCATATGCGCGGTGTTTCGGAACAGGAACGGCAGATTGAACACGTTGAGATCGTCGATCACCGGGCCGATCGCGCCGACGCTGACGCGCGCCATTTGCAGCGCGCCGACCTGCGCCTGCTCGATGGCCTCCTTCTCGCCGCCAAGCTGCATCGAGCCGAACATCTGGACGCTGAGCCGCCCATTGGTCGCTTGTTCGAGTTTCTTGCCAAGATTTTCCACCGCCACAACGGTCGGATAGCCGGCCGCATGAACATCGGAAACTTTGAGGGTTGTTTTGCCTTGTGCGAAGGCCGGGACTTGGGCGGCGCCGGCGAGTGCCAGCGTGCTGACCAAGCCTGCAGAGCCGCGAAGAACGTCACGTCGGCGCATTGTCTCCTCCCTCGGGCCGGCGCGCGTCGCACGCGGTTGACCGGGCGGCCGGCCTGGCGTAGTCATCAGGTCATATGATGACCTGACCAAACGGATTTGTCCCTGTCAAGGCTCCCTGCCGATTTCTTTCACCCGCTCGGTCCGGCCAAGAACCGGACCGGCGAAGTCGTCGAGCGGCTCGCCGCGGAAATCGCCAGCGGACGGATCGCACCCGGCGCGCGGCTGCCGACCGAGCAGGAAATGAC
>JBASAH010000252.1:0-4181 GCA_049650505.1 Xanthobacteraceae bacterium | reverse complement strand
GGCACGGCCCATTTTGCGATCTCGCTCTTGAGGTACTCACCGAGGTGCTGCGGCGTTGCCTCATCATCGGCAACGATTTCGGCGCCGAGATCTGTGAGCCGCTCACGCACCGCAGGCGTGTGCATCGCCGCAAGCGCGGCATCATGCAGCGTTTTCACGATCGGCTCCGGGGCGCCTTTCGGCAGGAAGATCGCATTCCACGTGTAGGCAATGAGATCGGGTGGCGCGCCCTGGTCGATGGCGGTCGGCACGTTGGGCAGCGCCGGCGAACGTTTGTTGTGGAAGATTGCCAGACCCTTGACCGCGTTGCCGTCGATCTGCGGCTTGGCCGTCGTCATGACGTCGCACAGATAATCGATGCGACCGCCCTGCAGATCCTGCATCGCCGGTCCGGTGCCGCGATAGGGTACGTGCGTAATGTTGACGCCAATGAGGTAATTCATCAGCACGCAGCCGAGATGCGTCGCCGACCCGGCGCCGGCCGAACCAAATTGCATCTTGTCTTGGTTCTCTTTGGCGTAGGTGACGAACTCCTTGAAGTTGCTGACCGGCAGATCCTTGCGCGTGATCAGCACGAGCGGAATATTGGCGATGAGAATGACCGGCGTGAAATCGGTCACGGAATTGTAAAGCGGATGCTTATAAAGCGTTTGGCCCTGGGCGGCGCTGCCGACCGTCGCGAGGACGAACTGATAACCGTCGGGGGCGGCGTTGGCAACGCGCGCGGAGCCCGTCATGCCGCCGGCGCCAGTGACGTTCTCGACCACAACCTGCTGGCCGAACACCTCGCTCATGCGCCCCGCTATGACGCGGCCAAGCACATCGGTCGGGCCGCCCGCGGCGAACGGAATGACCATGGTGATCGACCGATTGGGAAATTTTTGCGCGTTTGCAGGTGTGCTGAACGCGAGCGCCGCCGCGGCAAGAGTCGCGAATAGCTTCATCATCATGGCGTCTTCCTCCGGTGCTACTGTGCTGCATTTGCAGCGCGATCCGGTCAATTCGACCGTTCGACGCAGAACAGCGGTTCTTTAGGGATGCCAGCGTAGCCCGATCATGTCGGCTTTCGGGGGAAATAGCGGACATCGCCAAATGGAGGTGCCGCGGCAGCTAATAACCCAAGTGAGACATGACCCTGTCAACGTTGGTGCCGTGCAAAATAACCTTTGAACCCCGTTTCTACTCGCGGGCATAGCGGGAAGAACGTACGGAGGCTTACGGCGTCAGCACCACGCGGCCAATCACTCTGCCTGCACGCAGCTGCTCCATTACCGCGTTCACATCGTCGAGCGGCCTGGTCGCCACCGGCACGTGCGGCGGACCGGTGCGGCGCACGAGGTCCATCAATTCCGCCATTTCCGGGAGGCTGCCCACATAAGACCCCTGGATAGTCAGCGCGCGCATTGGAATCGGCGGCAGCGACACCGTGAGATCGCCGCCATAAAGCCCGACGATGATATATTTCCCGCCCTTGATCAGGCTGTCATAGCCGACGCGTGCGCTTTGCGATGAGCCAACCAGATCGATTACCGCCCAAGCGCCGCCTTGAGTGAGATCAACGATCTGCTGTGCAGCATCGGACGCTCCTCCATCCACGACATGCGCGGCGCCGCCCTCTCTCGCCGCCTCGCGCTTGGCTGGATCGACGTCGATTATAATCGCCGAATGCCCTCCCATCTTTTGATGCAGGTCGAGGCACATGAGGCCGAGGCCGCCCGCGCCGACGATCACAGTTGGCTCGGTTGCCAAGGTGGGCACTTTTTTTAAGGCGCCGAAAGTCGTCACGCCCGAGCAGGCGAGCGGAGCCGCGCGCTCGGGCGGTAGATCCCCAATCTCAAAGAGATACCGCGGATGCGGCACTATCATGTAATCGGCGTAACCGCCGTTGGAGAACACCCCGAGACTTTTCATCGCGCGACAGAGATTCTCCTCGCCGCGCCGGCAGGCGCCGCAGGTGCCGCAGCCGATCCACGGATGCGCAAGCATGCGCGCACCGATCTGGACGCCCTTCGCGTCCGGTCCAATCGCCACCACCTTGCCGATATTCTCATGCCCGAGCGTCACCGGCAGTTTCATGCCGCGCTCGGCGAGACTCAGCCGCTTCCCGCCACCAAGATCGAACCAGCCATCGGCGATATGCAAGTCGCTGTGGCAAACGCCCGCCGCCAGCACTTTGAGCAGCACCTCCGTGCCCGCGGGCTCTGGCGTCGGCGCCTCGTTGCATTTCAGCGGCTCACCGCAGACGCAGAGCTGAAACATGCGCATGTGCCACCTTTAGGACTCGGTCGGAGAGTCTGCTCGATCATGCCACGGGACAGCCTACAAAGAGCGGCTAACTCCGCACAAGGGCGTGTCTGCGGGCTGATCCGATCCCCGTGGGCACCGAACGGACTTCGCTCGATATCCTATCGGTCCGTTACCGGGAGCTAAGCGGACCTGAGGCGAACATCACATTTCGTCAGGAGTTGACCCAAAGCTGACAATTGGCTGTGCACTGCGGCGGTGCTCTCGATGCCGGTTTCAGCCCCTATCAAAGTAGTCGTTTGAGCCCCTAAGATCCCATCGCCTGAACCTGGGGTCGGACATGAGGCGGCGCGATTTCGTCAATGTGTTCGGTGGCGCGGCGATTGGGTGGCCACTCAGTGCGCGGGCGCAGCAACCGGCGCCGCCGATGGTTGGATTTATCAACCTCAGCTCGCCCGACGCCTCCGAACGTTTTACGGCTGCGTTCCGCAAAGGGCCGCGCCCGACATTTTGTCGCCCGAGCCGCCTATTTCCGCATCACTGGCGGCAAGCGAGAGGGATGGAAACGAAAGGATGCTGGCGACTATAGTCGCAATAATTGCGGCGCGGTTCATGTAATCTCTCAATCTCAAGTGTACGGCGAGGAAATTACCGTCGACACACAGCAAAGATACACGATCCTTAAGCCCCGCATAACTTCCTCCCCGCCGAGTTTGCCTTGCCACACAAAATTGTATCATTCGACATGACGCGCATCGAGAAGGTACCTGATTCAGATCACAGTGATGAAGGGTACAGGAAAAGGAGACCAAGCATGTTCATTGCCATGAATCGGTTTCGCGTGAAAAAAGGTTCCGAGGACGCGTTCGAAAAAGTATGGCTGGGACGCGATACTTATCTCGATCGTGTTCCAGGTTTCTTGGAATTTCATCTGCTCAAGGGGCCCGAGGCAGAAGACTATACGCTTTATTCCTCGCACAGCGTGTGGCAGAGCAAGCGGGCCTTCGAGGCATGGACCAAGTCGGAAGAATTTCGGGCAGCGCACGGGCGTGCCGGCAACGAGACAACTGGGCCGCTTTATCTGGAGCATCCGAAATTTGAGGGCTTCGATGTACTCCAGACTATCACCGCTCAAAAGGCGGCGACCGCGTGAGCCGCGGTCGCGGTCGCGTGAGGCCCCGTCTGCACAAATGAGTTAAAACCGGTTTTGTAAATGGCGGCCGTCGCTTTGATCAACGCCAAAGCCTCGCGATGCCGCGCACACCTTCACCAGCGATGTCTGCTTTTGGGGGTAAAGCGGACATCAACAGGCGCCAATCCGATGTCCGCTTTTGACCCAAACCGGACTCTCCGCGCCGCCTTAGGTCGGCTCAGTCACCCTTACGAGATTCGCGAGGGAACGGGACGCTTGTGCGGCCGGCGCAATAGCTGAGCAATTCGTCCTGCAAATCCTTCTGTAGCGCAGCCGGGTGCACCCGACGGCGTTGCTGATGGTAGAAATACTGGCCCGTTACCGTTGCGGCCGGGTCGTCGCTCACTGCCAGCCACGTCTGAGTGACCGCGGCGAGCGATAGATCATCAGGTGCGCCCGGGCCGCCCATCTTGGTCGGCACCCATCCTGGTTCAAGAGCGTTTGACAGTACGCTCGGCCAGCGGTGAGCCACGGCGAACGCCAACACAACGTCTAGCAGCTTGCTGTCGGAGTAAGCTTGCGAGCCATTCCAGCGCCGCGCCGTCCACTGCGGGTCGTGCAAACGAGGCTCACCGCCCACGTGCATTCCCGAGCTTAAATAGACCAGCCGCTCGGGTGGGGTTATCAACGCAGTCAGCAGATACGGCGCAAGCACATTGATCGCGAATACGTGCGAGAGGCCGTCGACGGTCTCGATGCGGCGCGCTTCTCGATAACCAACCCCCGCGTTGTGGATTACCGCGTC
>JBASAH010000251.1:0-8442 GCA_049650505.1 Xanthobacteraceae bacterium | reverse complement strand
GTATGGCCTCGAGCGGCCCGGTGCCGCTGCCGCGCGTGCGTCCGTCCGGCGCTCCTGCCGAAACGGCTTCGCCCGTTACTGTTGCGCCTTACAACTACGAGCCGGGCCTGGCCGGCAATTAGGACTTTCGACGCTCACTGCAAAACCGCGCCGCTTTCCATGCGCACCGGCTCGTAGCCATCGTCCGCAAGCGCCCGAAAAATTTGATCGGCATGCGCGCCGTCACGGGTTTCCATCGTGACGTCGAGCTTGGCTCCCTTTGCGGGCACGTCGAGAAACAGCCGGTGATGATCGACGGCGAGGATGTTGGCGCCAAACTCGCCGAGGCGGCTCGCAATGTGTCCTAGAATTCCCGGCCGATCAGGGATAGTCAGGCGGAACGACACAATGCGCGTTTCGCGTTCCAGTTCGCGCACCATGATGGAAGCGAGGATGCGCGGATCGATATTGCCGCCGCATAGGATCAGCCCGACCTTGCGGCCAGCAAAGCGGCTGGGATCAGCCAGCATAGCCGCGAGCCCGACGGCGCCGGCGCCCTCCGCCATGGTCTTTTGCAGCGTGAGGAAGATGTTCACCGCGCGCTCGACCAACGGCTCATCGACGAGGATGATCTCGCGCACCAATTCGCGCACCACCGGCAGCGCCAGTTTGCCAGCCCTGCTCACGGCGATACCTTCGGCAAGGGTGGCGCCGCCGCATGGCTTGTTCCGGCTGTGCACGGCATTCCACATCGACGGATAGAGCGCGCATTCGACGCCGATAATTTCGATGGCCGGCCGCACCGCCCGCGCCGCGATTGCATTGCCGGCAATCAGGCCACCGCCACCGATCGGCACGACCAGCACATCAAGGTCAGGCACCTCCTCGAGCATTTCCAGCGCTATGGTCCCTTGACCGGCAATGATGCGCGGATCGTCATAAGGATGCACCCAGACGAGATTGCGCTCCGCCGCAAGTGCATCGGCCCGATACTGCGCCTCGAGCAAAGTTTCGCCCGAGAGCACCACCTCGGCGCCAAGCATCTCGGTGGACTTCACCTTCACGAACGGGGTGGTTACCGGCATCACGATACTGGCCGGTATTGCGAGGCGGCGCGCATGATACGCAACGGCCTGCGCGTGATTGCCGGCTGAGATCGCAATTACGCCGCGGCGGCGTTCGTCCTCGTTGAGCGCCGCGAGCTTGACGCAAGCTCCGCGCTCCTTGAACGAGTTCGTCACCTGCAGATTTTCATATTTGACGTAGACGTCGGCTCCGGTTAGCGCGGAGAGCGGCGGCGCCGGCAGCATCGGCGTCCGCAGCACATGGCCAGAAATCGTTCCACGCGCGGATTCGATATCGGCCAGCGCCATCTTGGCTCGTTGTTCACTCATAGCTTGGATATTATAATACCGAATTGACCATGACGGATTCCGGCCCAAATACAGATCCCGGTCGAAGCGGTATGTCGTTCGACTTCAAGCCGCATGCCTATGACCCGGCGGCAAATCCGGAACTGTTCGACGGGGTGCTGGCGCGCCGGATCGTGGCGTTCATCATAGACCTCGTCATCATCGCAATTCCTCTGATTGCGGCATCGGCGTTCATTTTCATCTTTGGCCTGGTCACGTTCGGGCTGGGCTGGTTGTTGTTCTGGCTGTTATCGCCGATCTCAGTAATCTGGGCGTTGGCCTATTACGGATTGACCCTCGGCAGCCCGGCCTCTGCCACTATCGGCATGCGCGCCATGGAAATCGAGATGCGGACTTGGTATGGCGCGCCGGCCTATTTCGTGCTCGGCGCGGTGCATGCCGTGGTGTTTTGGATCAGTGTCAGCGTGCTCACACCCTTTATCCTGCTGGTCGGCTTCTTCAATGCAAGGCGGCGGTTGCTGCATGATATTATCGTCGGCACCGTGCTGATTAATGCGCAAACCCGGGCGGCCACGCTGCGGGCGCGCGCGGCGGGCTGACGCGCAAATGGCCTTTGACGAGGCGACCGGCCCGCGCAATGTTAACGGCTGCCCGAATCTAGCCTCGGCCGCGACTCGGTAATTCTCGTGACCCAACATTCGCGCGATACACCGCAATTCTATCTGACCGCTCCCTCGCCATGCCCTTATCTCGCCGGCAAGGAGGAGCGGAAGGTGTTTACGCATTTGGTCGGCGAGCGCGCGCCCGCGCTCAACAATATTCTCACGCAGGGCGGCTTCCGGCGCAGCCAATCGATTGCCTACCGGCCGGCTTGTGAGGATTGCCGCGCCTGCATCTCGGTTCGCGTCATCGCCAACGATTTTCGCCCGACACCGAGCATGCGCCGGATCATGCGTCGCAATACCGACATAGCCGCCGAAATGCGCATCGCCGTGCCGACATCCGAGCAATATGCGATTTTTCGCGCCTATCTCGATTCCCGCCATCGCGACGGCGGCATGGCGGACATGACGGTGCTCGACTATGCGATGATGGTCGAAGACAGCCACATCGAAACCCGCATTATCGAATATCGCCGCCGCGAGCCTAAGGCGCTTCCTGGCAAGCGGGCTACGGGCGAGCTCGTCGCGATCGCACTGACCGATGTGCTCGGCGACGGCTTGTCCATGGTCTATTCGTTCTTCGAACCGGACGAAGCGCCGCGCTCGCTCGGCACGTACATGGTTCTCGATCATATTGAACGGGCGCGAAGCATGGGCCTCGCTTACGTCTATTTGGGCTATTGGGTGCGAGGCTCACGCAAGATGGATTACAAGAGTCGCTTTCTACCCCAAGAGCGGCTCATGCCCGAAGGCTGGATGCGCGTCGACTAATAACTCGTGCTGCGGCCAACGGCGCGATGGAGGAAATCCATGCGAATTGCAATTGCCGCTTTGGTGAGCGGCCTGTTGTGCTTGCTTGCTTTTGCCGCGCTGGCGCAAACCAAGCCGCCGACCAGCGCCGAGACGGCCAAGGGTAAAACGCTCGTCGACCTCAATGGCATGACGCTCTACGTGTTCGACCGCGACGGCACCGGCAAGTCGACCTGCAATGCGCAATGCGCCGTCAATTGGCCGCCGTTGATCGCCGATACCGACGCCACCGCGTCGGGAAGTTTTTCTTTCATCACGCGGGACGATGGCCGCAAACAATGGGCCTACAAAGGCAAGCCGCTCTATACCTGGGTGAAGGACAAAGCGCCCGGCGACACAACCGGCGACGGCATCAATAATGTTTGGCACCTCGCCGCGCCCTGATCGCGCTCCAAACGAGCATCCGGAGTTGCTGATACAGTTTCAGTTTAGACCTGCAGCTCGGCAAGCGATCCCAGGGCGTAAAACTGAACCGGCTCGCGGCGGCCTTTTACCGGCGCTTCGTGTAATTTCTCGCCGTTAAGGTTCAGCCCCGCCGCCTCGGCGGCCTGGCGCGAAATCACGACCGTGCAGCCGTAATCCTTGGTCAGGCTCTCCAACCGCGCGCAGGTATTCACCGCATCGCCGATCGCGGTAATGATTTGCGAGCGCGGCGGCCCCATCGCCCCGACAATCGCCTCGCTGAAATGAATGCCGACGCCGATGCGCAACGGATCGCGCAGGTCGCCGCGCAGCCGGTAGTTCAGCTGGTCGAGCCGTTCCAGCATCTCCCGCGCGCCGCGCACGGCATCGACCGGCCCGCTCCTCGGATCGGCGGCATCAAGCCCATACAGCGCCATTAGTCCGTCCCCGGTGAATTGCGAGTAATGTCCATTGGTCGCGACCAGCGCCCGCGTCATCTCGTAAAAGAACTGGTTGAGAATGAATAAGGTGTCATAGGGCAGCTTGGCCTCGGCCAAGCTGGTCGAACCGCGCAGGTCGACAAAGACGATCGTGATCAGCCGTTCGCTGCCTTCGAGCCCGCCGCGGATGGCGCCATCGGCCGCAGTGGCATCCGTCGCCAATAGCGGCAGCACGGCGAGGTCCGCCGTCGGCCGGATCTGGCAGGCGAGCCGCATCCCTGGCGTAGCGCCGATGCGCGCCAGCGCCTTGGCTTCCAGTCCGCTCGGTAGCGGAAGCTGTTCGAGACCCTTGGTCACCTGAACCCGACAGGTGGTGCAGCGGGCGCGGCCGCCGCACACCGACGCGTGCGAGATGCCGTTTGCGCGCAGCGTCTCCAAGACTGTGGCGCCGGGCAAGACCGCCATCCTGCGCCCATTGGCGTGCGCCAAAACCGGCGGCTTGCGGCGCCGATAGGAGAGTTCGCGGATGCCGCGTCCGGCGAAAGGCAGCAGCGTCAAGGTGAGGCTCAGGCCGAAACCGACATTAGCCATCCGGTCGACCGCCTCGCCGGCTTGCGCGGTGATGTTGGAATCCTCCGCCGCCGTGCGTACGAAATCAGGATCGGCATTTGCCTCGCGGACCACCTGATTGCCGCCGCTGACATAGCCAGCCAGCGCCAGCGTCGGCAGCAGCAGTGCCGGCCGCCACGCTGGGTACCAGCGCTTGGTCCGCAGCCAATAATGGATGCCGATGCAAGCGTGGGTCCACACCGTTATCAGCGCAATCATTTGCATCGCGCCGAGCCAGGGCCGATGCAGCCATTGGGCGATGAAGACGGTGTTGTAATAGACCGTAACGTCCAGCGTGCTCTCGGCGATGCGTGTGCCGATGACGTGAAACATCAACAAAAAAGGAATGCATAGGCCGAGCGCAACTTGAGTGAGTTCCCAGCGATTAAGCCGCAGCGATCGGCGAATGTAGATCGACCACAACGCATTGCTGTAATGGATGACGAAAGCGGCAATAAGAATGGATGTGCCGAGCCACGTGCGCCACGCATACATCAGAAAAGTAAGAATGGTCTTCCCGTCCTCGACCGAGACCAGCAAAAACCAGTGCGCGGTAAGATGACAGATGACAAAAGCGAGCATAACGAGCCCGCTGCTCAGCCGAAGCCGGGCGCGCCACACACGGAGATTGGCATTCATCGCTTTGTCCGCATGCGAAGTAATTCCCATGCCGGAAAGGACCGCTTTTGCGGCGCCAATATTCCCAATGCCAGAAGCTTATAGCCGGCATTCGTTATGCAATGGGTGAACTATCACCGGCAGGCTTTGGCAAGTAACGATCAGGTGCGGTCCTCGTCATTGCCGTTGACGCCCCGTCCTTCGGGCTTGCCGAACGTATTGCTCTTGGGAAAACCCTTTGGCGCGAGCCGGCCCGCATCGGCCCGGTTGCCGCGCCAGTCGGCGAGCTCCTTAAGCGATTGAGTGAAGACGCGGTCGGCGGAGTCGACCCAGCTCAGGCCCTTCTCGACCTCGAAAGTCTTGATGTCGGACAGACCGCCATCCTTGTAGCGCTGCAAACGCACGCCGCGGCCGCGCGTCATCTCGGGCACCTGCGCGATCGGAAAGATCAACATCTTGCGGTTTTCGCCGATCGCGGCAACGAGATCGCCCTCGACCGGCGCAACGGCGCGCGCCTGATCGGGTGGCTTGACGTTGAGAACCTGCTTGCCCTTACGAGTATTGGCAACGCACTCGTCCTCGGGCGCAATGAATCCCCTCCCCTGCCGGCTGGCAACAATCAGCTTGCGGCCGCCCTGATAACGGAACACCGACACGATATCGGCTTCTTGTTCGAGGTCGCTAAATAGCCTGATCGGTTCGCCGTGGCCGCGGCCGCCCGGCAGCTTGGCCGCTTCGATCGTGTAAAAACGGCCATTGGTGGCAAACACCAAGAGCTTCGACGTCGTCTCGGCGAAGAACGCGAGCTTCAAACTGTCGTCGGCCTTAAACGATAATGCCGACAGGTCGGCGACCTGGCCGCGCAAGGCGCGAATCCAGCCCCGTTCCGAAACGACGATAGTAACTGGCTCGCGCTCGACTAAGGCCTGTTCGATCGCTGCTTCATCGTGGGCGGGGGCTTCAGCAAAACCGGTGCGCCGTTTTCCGAGCGATGTCTTCGGTCCGAACTTGTCGCGTACAGCGCGTACCTCGCCGGCGATCTTCTGCCATTGCTGCTTTTCGGAACACAACAATTCCTCGATGGACTTCTTCTCTGCGCGCAGCGTCTTTTCTTCCTGCCGGATCTCCATTTCTTCCAGCCGCCGCAAATTCCGCAGTCGCATGTTGAGAATGGCATCGGCCTGAACGTCGGATAATTTGAAACTCTTCATCAGCACAGGCTTAGGCTCGTCCTCCTTGCGGATGATCTTGATGACTTTATCGATATTGAGATAGGCGACGAGGTAACCGCCCAACACTTCGAGCCGGTGCTCGATCTGGGCGAGCCGATGCCGCGAGCGCCGCAGCAGAACTTCGCGCCGGTGCGTCAACCACTCGCCGAGCGCCTCCGCCAAGCCGACCACTTTAGGAATGCGGCCGCGCAGCAGAACATTCATGTTGAGCGGCACGCGGCTTTCGAGTTCGGTGAGCTTGAACAGGCTTTCCATCAGCAGCGCCGGATCGACCGAGCGCGAGCGCGGCTCAAGCACGACGCGCACGTCTTCTGCGGATTCATCGCGCATGTCGGCGAGGAGCGGCAATTTCCGCTCATTGATCAGCTCGGCAATGCGCTCGACCAGGCGCATTTTCTGCACCTGCCAGGGGATTTCGGTGACCACGATCTGATAGGTGCCGCGGCCGGTCTCCTCGGTTTTCCAGCGCGCCCGCACGCGGAACGAGCCGCGGCCGGTCGCATAGGCCTCGGCGATCACCGCGGGAGGATCGACGACAAGACCGCCGGTCGGAAAATCCGGTCCGAGTACAAATTTGAGCAGCGTGCTCGTACGCGCCTTGGGTTGTTCGATCAGATACAACGCCGCATCGCACAATTCGGCGACGTTATGCGGCGGGATCGAAGTCGCCATCCCGACCGCGATGCCCTGCGCGCCGTTAGCCAATAGATTGGGGAACGCCGCCGGCAGGACGGCCGGCTCGTCCATCACGCCGTCATAGCTCGGCCGGAAGTCGACGGCGTCTTCGTCAATGCCGTCGAGCAAAAGCCGCGCGACCTCGGTCAGCCGCGCCTCCGTGTAACGATAGGCGGCGGCATTATCGCCGTCGATATTGCCGAAATTGCCCTGGCCGTCGACCAGCGGATAGCGCGACGAGAAATCCTGCGCGAGCCGCACTAGCGCGTCATAAATCGCCTGATCGCCGTGGGGATGGAAATTACCCATGACGTCGCCCACGATCTTGGCCGATTTTTTAAATTGTGCGCCCGGATCGAGGCGCAGAAGGCGCATGCCATAGAGGATGCGCCGATGCACGGGCTTGAGCCCGTCGCGCGCATCCGGCAACGCGCGGTGCATGATCGTGGAGAGCGCGTAAGCGAGATAGCGCTCCTCAAGCGCCTCGCGCAGCGGGATTTCATGGACCCCGCTCGGCTGCGGCGGAATCACTTTCTTGTTCATGGTGGATCAGGGCTAGCGCGGTTGCCTCTGCCGAACAAGTGATGAACAGCGGTACGGCAACGAAAAGATTTTCGCCTCTGTGGCTCTAGCAGCGGCGACGATTTGCAACCCTGACGCGTTGGAATAGGTGCGTATCCCGACGCACCCACTCGATTTGCCCTTGGTTAGAGGGAGGAAATTGCATGCGTAAATCGATCGTCGCGGCTGCCACAATGGCGGCGGTGCTCTCGATTGGAACCCCACGAGAAACGCTACAGCAATGCCGGTCGTGACGCCGGGCCAGCTCGGTATTGCCGGCGGAATAGCGGATTCCGTCGAAAAGACGGTACTGATTTGCGGCCCTTGGGGCTGCCATTGGCGCCCCCGCTATTGGGGATGGTACCGGCCCTATGCGTATCCGTACCCCTATTGGGGTTGGCGCCGCCATTATTGGTGGGGCTGGCATCGGCACCGTTGGTGGGGCTGGCATCGGCACCATTGGTGGGGTTGGCACCGCCATTGGCGCCGCTGGTGAGCGGCCTATTGTTGGGTCGCACGCGCCAGTGCCGTGACGAAATGTGCGCGGGCCTCCGGCAAGGAAAACCCGCGCGGCGCGAAGGCGTGCCGTTCGAGGAAAAAACCGGTGAGCGTGAAGGCATCGGCAAGATCGGCTGCCGACACCGCCGTGCACTCGTCGCGAAGGAAACCCGGCAGCCGCATCAGCTTGTCCCGATAGGCCTCGCCCGCAGCGCGTGAGACTGCGCGGCCTGAACGCGGCGATACGAAAGCCAAATCGTCCTTGGTGCCGGTCGCGGCGCAGGCCGCAAGATCGAGGCCAAAACCAAGCTCCGCCAGAAAGTCGAGCTCAAAGCGCGCGATCATCGGCGCCGCCGCGTGCGGATCGCCGAGCCGCTCAAGGATTGCCTGCAGCGCATCGTAAATGGCCGCATGCGGTTCGCGCTCGGCGAGCAGCCGGCATAACGCGGCAAGGTGGGTGACGCCGTGGAGAGCATGGGCCGCGGCCAGGAAGCCGGCGACGCGGAGCGTCGATCCCTCCACTGAATAAAGCCCGAGATGCTCGTCAAGCCGCGCCCGCCAGGTCGCGCGCACCGCATTGCCC
>JBASAH010000250.1:0-2537 GCA_049650505.1 Xanthobacteraceae bacterium | reverse complement strand
GTTTTCAGCCTTGCGCATCAACCGCGCGAGGGCGGTGGCCTCGCCAGCTAGCAGGCAGGGCGCGCCGACGAGCGCCGCGGGCACGGCTTGCGGTGAAGTTCCGGCGCCGTCTTCAGCTCTGTGGCTGCAGATTTCGCGGTGATGCTTGCGGCCGGCGTCGTTGGATCGGACGAATCCTTGACGGCTGAGCACGATGCGATCCGGCACCACTTCCCCCTGTGCAATCGTGGAACCTAAGCCCCAAGTGGCGCTGATGAGCATCTGGCCGTCCACAGTCTTGCTCAAGCCGCCGCCGGAGGCGCGCGCGGCGACGAGGGGCTGGACCAGCACGGCCATGGCCGTGCCGGCTGGGCTTTGCTTATGCTGGGCCATCGAACGGCGGGCATTCGTGGTCCACAACGCCGCCCAACAGGCGCGCAGCGCGATCAGGAATTCGGCCTCTTCTCTGACGCCGAGAAAGCTTTCGAATTGGCCGGCAAAATTCGCATCGGCGCGATCTTCGATTAAGGCCGAAGAACGCACCGCGGCAGGTTTCTGCTCCGTCCGCCACGCCGCGAGTACGTCAGGAACTAGATCGGGCTCGAGCTCACTCTGATAAAGCCGCAGGCGAATTTCCACGGCGAGGCGACGTTGCGCCGGCAGATCGGCATGGTCGTATTCGCTGACGGCGGCGGCGAGGCCGAGATGCTCGATCTGCCGCCGATAGGCGTCTGCGGTGATGGCGAACCCTCCCGGCGTTGGCAATCCGGCGCGCGCCAGCGCCGCGAGATTCGCCGCCTTGGGACCGACTCGATTTGTGTCGGCGCGATCGGCGGCGGCGAGGGGGAGAATGAATGCGCTCATCGCGGTATGCCAATGCTCCTGCGCTCGCCGTCGTCATGGCCGGACTTGTTCCGGCCGTCCCGTCTAGTTGGGCACAGCATGCGTCCCGGGATCACCGGGACGCGGCGCTTCGCGCCGGGCCGGTGGATGAAGCGACCAGGCTCGACGTCATCTCACGTGATCGCCGTAGCCGGGCAGTGGATCGACAACCGTAATCTGCTTCACCGGAAAATTGGAGACGATCTCGATGGAATCTTTGTGCACGATCAACATTTCCTCGATCCGCACACCATAGTGGAATTTTTTTCCGTGCTGCGTTTCGAGCGCGAAAGTCATTCCCTCTTTTATTTCGACCGGATGATCGAGCGACCAAATGCGCGAAATGACCGGCGGATCGTATTGGGCTAAGCCGAGGCCGTGGCCCCATAGATTGGCAGCCGCTTGGTCCTCGTCCTCATAGCCCCAGGTTTCCATCGCCGACGGCCATTTGAGCGCGATGTCGCGCGTTGTTGCGCCGGCCTTCACCGCGCCGATGGAATCGTACAGCCATTTGAGCGCGATCTGATAAGTCTCTTTCTGTTCCTGGCTCGGCTCTTTGCCCACGCAATAGGTGCGGTAGTAGCAGGATTTGTAGCCATTCCAGGTCAGTGCCGCCAAATCCATGAACACGATATCGCCCGGCTGGATGATCCGATCGGAGAAGTTGCGCCAATTCGGCCAAGTGTTTGGGCCGGACGAGACGATGACGTCTTCGACGTCCTCCATCCCAGGAATGTTGTAGAGGTACTGCATCAGGTGTGCCGTCACCTGGTTCTCGGTAATCCCGGGCCGCAAGAATTTCATGCATTCCCAGTGCGTGGCGTCGCCGATCGCGCCGACGATGCGGAAGCATTCCTGCTCGTCCTCGTTCTTGACCGCCCGCGCTTCCATCATTGCGCTCATGCCGTCGGTCCAGGTGATATTATTGTCCTTGAAAATGTTGATCATGTTGATGTCGATGAAATCGACGCCAAGCTTTTGCCCGGCGACGCCGTTTTCGCGCATTGCCTGCTGCACCGCTTTGGTGAACTTCGTCACCTGCTGCGTGGAGGCGGGCCCGGCCGCGCCTTTGATCCAGGCAAATGAATGCCGCACGTTTTCTTTCGGAATCCACGGCGAATGACGTTCGATCTGGAAACCGAGGTCGCCCTGCTCGAACAGAATGGGTGCGCCGTCGCCGCATAGCATCGCATAGCGCAGCCCCGGCTTGAGCCTGTTCCAGCCGGGCGTCAGCGTGCCGGTGATATAGCGGACATTTTCGTCGTACATGCACAGGAGCGCGCCGAGACCGTGCTTTTTCATCATCGCGCGAGCCCGCTCGGTGCGGTATTTTCGCAGCCGGTCCCAGTTGACCCGCTGCTGCCAATCCATTCCGGCGATGCCGAAATTCGCTCCCATTTGATCCTCCCCCGCGCGGATTCCTACGGCCTCACCTCTGTCGGAAAAATCGTGTCAGCGCAAGCGCTTCGGTGCTACTCCACGATGGACCGTTTGACTGTCATGAGACATACAGAGGCAAGCTTAAGCGTATGATCGAGCGAAAGGTATATCACCAATGACCAAGGTCACACGCCGCAATGTGGCGCGCGGAGCAACACTCGGGCTCGCCAGCGCGATCGCCGCTCCGGCGCTGGCGCAGAGCGGCAAATTGCGCTGGCGCATGGTTACATCGTGGC
>JBASAH010000249.1:0-3572 GCA_049650505.1 Xanthobacteraceae bacterium | reverse complement strand
GCTGCTCGACTGGTATCTAGTCGCGGCCGGCGCGGCCGTGAGCGACGCGGCGCGCGCCGAGTTCGTCGCGCTTTGGCGCAGCGCACTCGAACCGGCAAACGAGGCGCCGCCGACCTGGGTACTGCGTGACTATCATTCGCCCAATCTGCACTGGCTGCCGCAGCGCGAGGGTATCGCGCGAATCGGTCTCGTTGATTTTCAGGATGCGCTGATCGGACCGGCAGCCTATGACGTCGCGTCACTTCTCCAGGACGCGCGCGTCGATATTCCGGAAACCATGGAAATGAATTTGCTGGGCCGCTACGTGCGCACGCGACTGGCGCACGACAGCAGCTTCGATACCGGCGGCTTCACCCTCCTTTACGCCACATTGGCGGCGCAACGCGCGACCAAGATACTGGGGATATTCGCCCGGCTGCAGCGGCGCGACGGCAAGCCGCAATATCTGCGGCACATGCCCCGCTTGTGGACCTATCTGCAGCGTTCGCTGGCGCATCCAACACTCGCGCCGCTGCGAGCATGGTACGCCGCAAATGTGCCATCTCCGGATGGGTTATGATGTGACGATTCGGGTTCGGGCAGGCTGGGGCGGCGGGATGCTACCGAAGAGCGCGATTGTATTGGCGGCGGGTCTTGGGACGCGGATGCGACCCTATAACGGCCATGTGCCAAAGCCGCTGGTCGCCGTCGCCGGCAAGTCGCTGATCGATTATGGTCTCGACCGGCTGGCCGATGCCGGCGTCGAGCGCGCCGTGGTCAATGTGCATCATCTCGCCGACGCGCTTGAACGGCATCTCTATTCGCGGCAACGCCCGCGCATCATCATCTCCGATGAACGCGACGTCCTTCTTGGCACGGGCGGCGGCATTGCCAAGGCGCTGCCGCAGCTTGGCGATGCGCCATTCTTTCTGGTCAATTCCGACACGCTATGGCTTGACGGTGACAAACCAAATTTCGCCCGACTTGCCGACGGCTTCGATGCAAGATCGATGGACGCGCTCTTGTTGCTGGCGCCAACGACAGGCAGCCTCGGTTATGAAGGCCGCGGCGACTACACGATGCTGACCGACGGCCGGCTGCGGCGGCGCGTCGCGGCGGAGGAGATCGCGCCGTTCATCTATGCCGGCGCGGCCGTGCTGTCGCCCGCCTTGTTCGTGGACGCTCCCCAAGGCGCGTTCCCGCTGACCCGCTTGTTCGATCGCGCCGCGGCTGGCGGCCGCTTGTTCGGCTTGCCGCTCGACGGTGTGTGGATGCATGTCGGCACGCCGGAAGCGGTCACCGCCGCCGAGGCCGCGCTCGCGGCGATGGCGTAAGCTCTGTTACACTGCCGCGGCAATTCCGCGATCCCCGCATGACCCCGCGCGTCTTCACCATTCCAGCTTCGGCGCCGTTCTTGCCGACGCTGATCGAAGCGCTGCACGACGGCAAGCTCGGCTTTGAGTTTGCCGGCGATCCGCTGATGCTTGCTTCGACGACGCTCTATTTGCCGACGCGACGCGCCTGCCGGTTGATGCGCGACGCCTTTCTCGATCACCTCCACGGCGACGGCGCGATCCTGCCGCGCATCATCGCCATCGGCGATATCGACGAGGATGAGATTGCATTTGCCGAAAGCGCGGCTGGCGGCATTGCCGCGGACGCGCTTGCTTTGCCGCCGGCGCTCGGCAGCCTCGAACGGCGGCTCCTGCTCACGCGTCTGGTCCTGGCCTGGGCGCAGTCGCCGGAAGTCCGCGGCGGCAGCGGCACGCCGCTCATAGCCCAGACGCCGGCGGCGGCATGCGCTCTCGCCGACGATCTCGCCCGGCTGATAGACGACATGACGACCCGCAACGTGCCTTGGGAGCGGCTTGATGAACTCGTGCCCGGAGAGTTCGACGAATATTGGCAGCTTACGATGCGGTTCTTGCAGATCGCGCGCAAAAATTGGCCGCAAGTTCTCAACGAAATTGGCTCGATCGATCCAGCGGCACGCCGCGACGCTTTAATCAAGGCCGAGGCGGCGCGGCTGTCGCGCAAGTCCGACGGGCCGGTGATTGTCGCCGGCTCGACCGGATCGATCCCGGCCACTGCCGACTTGATCGCGACCGTCGCGCGGCTGCCACATGGTGCAGTCGTCCTGCCAGGACTGGACACCGATCTCGATGAGCACAGCTGGCGGCTGATCGCGGGCAACGAAAAGAGCGGAGTTGCTGCGGCACCGGGACATCCGCAATTTGCCATGGCGGCGCTATTGAGCCGGATCGGCATCGGCCGCGACGCGGTCGCCGCGTTAGCACCGACGCGCGGTCGCGAACGACTGATCTCGGAAGCCCTGCGGCCGGCCGACGCAACGGATCGATGGCGGCACAATACCGGCGATGCGGCATTCGCAGCACAAATCGACGCCGCGCTGTCGAATTTAATCATGATAGAGGCCGCCCATCCGGAAGAAGAGGCGCTCGCCATCGCGGCAGCGCTGCGCGAGGCCGTGCAGGAAAGCAAGACGGCCGCCTTGGTTACACCGGATCGGCGACTGGCCCGCCGCGTCGCCGCAGCGCTCAGCCGTTGGGATATCGCGGCCGAGGATTCCGGTGGCGATGCTCTGGCCGATACGCCGGCCGGGATTTTTGCCCGGCTTGCCGCCATCGCCGCGCTCGACGGCACGCCGCCGGTGAGCTTGCAGGCGCTGCTTAAGCATCCGCTGCTTCGCCTTGATTTTGGCCGGCGTGACCGCGCAGTATCCGCGCTCGAACGCGCCATTTTGCGCGGACCGCGGCCGCGCCCGGGAACCGGCGGCTTGGCGGGCGCATTGGAGAATTTTCGGTCGCAGCTCGAACGCCTGCGCCGTCATGAATCGAGCGAGCTGCATCCATCCGAACCGCGCACGGCATTAAGCGATGGCGAACTCGCCGACGCGGCCGAGTTCGCGCGGCGGCTCACGGCGGCACTCGCCCCACTCGAAGAAATGGACGGCGCGCCCCACCCGCTGGCTGGGTTTGCCTCGCGCCATCGCACGGTGCTTGCCGCGCTTTCGAAAGACGACGGCAGCGAAGCCGCATTCAGCGGTCCCGACGGAAAGAAAGTCGCAGACACGCTCGACGAGCTCACGGTCAGCAGCGCCGCCGCAGGGCTGCCGATCGCGAAGTCCGACTACGTGGAATTGTTCGCCGCGCTTCTGTCGGGACGTGTCGTGCGGCAGGACGCGCAACCCAGTGCTACGGTACGTATTTTTGGCCCGCTTGAGGCGCGTCTCACCGACAACGATCGCATTGTGCTCGGCGGCCTCGTTGAAGGTACATGGCCGCCCGAAAGCAATTCGGATGCCTGGCTCAGCCGGCCGATGCGGCTCGTGCTCGGGCTCGATCTGCCGGAGCGGCGTGTCGGATTGAGCGCGCACGATTTCGCCCAACTCATCAACGCGCGCGAAGTGTTCCTAAGCCGTGCCACGAAGATCGACGGCGCGCCGTCGATGCCGGCGCGCTTTATCCAGCGTCTTGGCGCGGTCTCCGGCGTGCGCTGGAACGAAGTGCGGACGCGGGGCGATCGTTATCTGACCTGGGCACGCGAGCTCGACCGGCCCGAGCGCGTTGCAG
>JBASAH010000248.1:0-5517 GCA_049650505.1 Xanthobacteraceae bacterium | reverse complement strand
CAAGCGCCGCTCAGGAGGGGGCGCGCAACCGGTAGCCGACGCCAGTTTCGGTGAGGATGTATTGCGGGCGCTCGGGATCGGCTTCGATTTTTTGCCGCAGCTGCCGGACATATACGCGCAAGTATTGCGCGTCGGTCAGATCGTTCCATAGCTGGCTCAATAGGTATCTGTGCGTCAGCACTTTGCCGGCCTGCTGAACCAGGACGCGCAATAATTCATATTCTTTCGGCGAAAGCTTGATTTCTTTGTCGCCGACTTTAACGATTCGCCGAACGAGGTCGACCGAAAGATCGCCGAGGCGGAAAATTGCCCGCTCACCATGAATCTGCAATTGGTGGCGCAGCGCCGCACGCATCCTGGCGAGAAGCTCGTCCATGCCGAACGGCTTAGTCACGTAATCGTCGGCGCCGGAGTCGAGCGCCTGGACCTTGCCGGTCTCGTCGTCGCGGCTGGAAAGCACCACGATAGGCACGCTGTCATTGCGCGCTCGCATGGTTCGCAAGAGTTCATGCCCCTCCATATCGGGCAGGCCGAGATCGAGAATGACAAGATCCGGTGCTTGCTCGCTTAAGCGATCGAGAGCCATCTTGCCGTTCGAAGCTTCGACGATCTGATACCCATGCGCCGAAAGTCCCACACGCAGCAATTTGCGAATCGGCGGCTCGTCGTCAATGACAAGAATGCGGAGCGGCGCGGCGCTCATGCTGCGGCGTCCAGGCGCTGCGGCTCGCTGGCCACTGGCAGCCTGATTGTAAAGATTGCGCCGCGGCGATCAGAGCGGTTGGTAGCGATAATGGATCCGTTCATGGCTTCGATAAAGCCGCGCGAGATGGCGAGTCCGAGTCCGGTTCCGGGCCGCACTTGGTCGCTCTTCTGCACGCGGTAGAACTTATTGAAGATATGCTCAAGATCGTCCTGCGGGATGCCTTCGCCTTCATCGATGATCTGCAGGACGACCGAATCCCGATCGCGCCACATGCGGATGAAAACAGTGGTGCCCGGCGCGGCGTATTTCGCGGCGTTATCAAGCAGGTTGAACAGCACCTGTTCGAACAGGACCGCGTCCAGTGAAACCATGGGAATGTCGGTCGCGAGATCGAGACTGACCGAATGATGTTCCAAGATTTTTGCGGTCCGTTGCAGCGTTGAGCCGATAATTTCCGATAAGTCATGCGGCGCGAGCTTAGGCGCCACGGCGCCCGATTCAAGACGCGTCATGTCTAAGAGATTGGCAATGAACCGGTTGAGCCGCTCGGATTCCTCGATAATCGTCGCAAGAAGCTCGACCTTTTCGCCGTCGGTCAATTTATCGTTGAGGTCGCGCAAGGCGCCGGCGGAGCCAAGCACCGAGGCGAGCGGCGTCTTCAGATCATGGGAAATTGAGGTAAGGAGCGCGGTGCGCAGGCGCTCGGTCTCGGCAGTGCGCTGAACGCGATCCATATCCTCCACCAGCTGCACGCGTTCGATCGCCAGCGCGCCCTGGTCAGCCAGCGCGTCGAGCAGCCGCCGTTGATCAGGGGTGAGCCACGGGCCCGTCTTGTCGCTGTCGATGCCAATAACGCCGATCGCGCCGCGGCCGGTCTGCATTGGCAAGAACAATCGTTTCGCGCCAGGCAGTGTCTCGGAGCCGCGCCCAGCAGCACGATTGCTCTCGAAGGACCACTTCGCCGCCGCGAGATCGGCGTCGTCGAGCATATCCTCGGGCGGATAACCAGCGTTGACTCTCAGAACGCCCTTGTCCGGCAGCAACAGCACCACACGGACTTTCAGCATCATTGCCGTCTGAAAACATGTCGCCCACAACACGTCGTAGAGCGTCCCAGCGCCGGCAAGTTTACGGCTGAAGGAGTACAGCGACTCGACGGTTCGCACCCGGGCGTGTGCGCTTACCGCTTGCAGACGGCCGCGCGCCGCAACATGGGAAACAACAATGGCGACCAGCGTAAACAATATGAATGCCGCGAGATTGTGAGGGTCTTCGATCGTGAAGGTGTAGATCGGCGGCAAAAAGAAGAAATTGTAACAAAGCGCCGAAACGACGCTCGCCAGCAAGGACGGCCATAGCCCAAAGCGAACGGCGACGCCGACGATCGCTGTCAGAAAAACCAGATCGACGTTTTCGACCCCTATCCAATAATTGACCAGCTCCCCGCAACCCAGAGCGAGCCCAACCGCCAGAACGGCGAATATATACGGCTGCAGTTCAGGCGCTTCGGCTTCATCCGAGGTATTCAGCGTTTTCTTCGGCACTGGCTGGCCAGGCAACTGATCGCCGGCGATCACATGGACGCTGATATTGCCGGACCTGCGAACCAGGTCGTGCACGACGGAGCCGTGCAGAATCTCGAACCACCGCGATCGGGTGGACTTTCCGATAATGATCTGGGTCACGTTATGGATGCGGGCGTAGTCGATCACATCGTCTGCGATGCTCCGAGCGCCGGCAGGCAAGGTGACAGGTTCGCCGCCGAGCGCTTCGGCTAGTCGTAACGTATCCGCGATACGGTCGCGCTCTTCCTCGGAAAGCTGCACGGCGCGACGTCCCTCTATGTACAGGGCCGTCCACGGGCCATGCAGTCGATCGGCCAGCCGCTTGGCGTAGCGGACCAGGCCGGCGCATCGCGGATCTTCGCTGATGCAAACCAGAATGCGCTCGCCCGCGGGCCAGGGTCCCTCAATGGCGCGCGCCTGCATTTCCGAAAGCAATTGTTCGTCCACCCGCTCGGCGGTGCGGCGCAAGGCAAGTTCGCGCAGCGCGGTGAGATTGGCGGGAGAAAAGAAATGTTCGAGAGCGCGCTCGGCCTGCTTCGGAACGTAAACCTTTCCTTCCTTGAGTCGATCGATCAAATCGGCGGGCGTGAGATCGACCAGCTCGACAGCGTCGGCGCGATCGAAAACAGCATCTGGCACCGTCTCGCGCACCCGGACGTGGGTGATTTGCGCGACGACATCATTGAGGCTTTCGATGTGCTGAATATTGATCGTGGTATAAACATCGATGCCGTGGCTCATTAGCTCTTCGGCATCAAGATAGCGTTTGGGATGGCGGCTGCCTTCGGCGTTGGTGTGGGCAAGCTCATCGACCAACACGATTTGCGGATGACGCGCAATGATCGCGTCCAGATCCATTTCGGTGAGCAACTGCCCTTTGTATTGCACCTCTCGGCGCGGAATTGTTTCCAGGCCGCTCAGCAGCGCTTCAGTCTCCTTGCGGCCGTGAGTCTCGACAACGCCAATGACAACATCATAGCCGTCCTTTTTGCGCGCCTGGGCCTGCTGCAACATCTCGTAGGTCTTGCCGACCCCCGGTGCGGCGCCCACAAAAATCCTCAGCTTGCCAATGCGACGCTCCTCGCGGCGCGCCGCCTCGAGGAGCGCCTCGGGCGAGGGTCGATGTTCAGTGTCGCGTCGGGGATCTGCCATCGCGTCGAATATTATCAGATAGGTCGGCCTGAGACTCGGTCCTCTGGCTACCTCATCCTAACCACTCGAGCTGGCCCCGAGCGCTAGCCGGCCAATCGATCGAGGGCAATATTAAGCAGAAGAACATTTACGCGCGGCTCGCCCAGGAGACCGAGAAAACGGCCTTCAGTGTGCTCCGTGACAAGTTGGCGGATGCGCTCGTCCGGCACGTTCCGTGCCTTGGCAATACGGGGCACCTGGAATAGGGCGGCCTCGGGCGAAATGTGCGGATCAAGGCCGCTTGCCGAAGTCGTCACAAGGTTAGCCGGAACAGGTGCCGCGGAGTTCTCCTGCTTTAATTTGTCCATGTCGCCCTGGACGCGGTCGATCAGCGCTTTATTGGACGGTCCGAGATTGGAGCCGCCGGAATTTGCCGCGTTGTAGGGCGCCGGCACCGTCTTGGTCGAATCATTGGGATCCGGCGCGGTGGTCGCAGACGGCCGGCCATGGAAATATTTTTCGCTCTCGAACGTCTGACCGATGAGTTCGGAGCCAACAACCTTGCCATCACGCTCAATCAAGCTGCCTTGCGCCTGGCGGGGAAAAATGGCTTGGGCAATCCCCGTCATTGCCAGCGGGTAAACAAGGCCGGTGATGAGCGTGAGCGCCACCAGGACCACAATCGCCGGACGGATTTGCCGCAGCATGGTTCTTCTCCTTAAGCGAGATGAAGGGTGCTGACGATCATGTCGATCGCCTTGATGCCGATGAACGGGATGATGACACCGCCGACACCGTAAATCCAAAGGTTGCGGCGGAGCAGCGCCGCGGCGCCAATCGGACGATAACGGACGCCCTTCAACGACAACGGGATGAGGGCGATGATGATCAGCGCGTTGAAGATGATTGCCGATAAAATCGCGCTTTCTGGCGTTTGCAGGTTCATGATGTTGAGCGCCTGCAGCTGCGGATAGAACGCGACAAACATGGCGGGAATGATGGCAAAATATTTTGCCACGTCGTTGGCGATCGAGAAAGTCGTCAACGCGCCGCGCGTCATCAGCAGTTGTTTGCCGATTTCGACAATCTCAATGAGCTTGGTCGGGTTTGAATCGAGGTCGACCATGTTGCCGGCCTCGCGGGCGGCCTGCGTCCCCGTATTCATCGCCACGCCGACGTCGGCCTGCGCGAGCGCCGGCGCGTCATTGGTGCCATCGCCGCACATCGCGACCAGCTTGCCTTTCGATTGCTCGTCGCGGATCAGCCGCAGTTTTTCCTCGGGCGTGGCCTGGGCAAGAAAGTCGTCAACGCCGGCTTCCGCCGCGATGGCCGCCGCCGTCATCGGATTATCTCCGGTGATCATGACGGTGCGGATGCCCATGCGGCGCAATTCGGCAAAGCGCTCGCGTATGCCGCCCTTGACGATGTCTTTGAGGTGGATGACGCCGAGCAGTTTGCCGTCCTTGGCGACGGCAAGGGGCGTACCCCCCGATTTGGCAATGGCGTCGGCGATAGCCATGACTTCGCGAGCAGTGTCGCTGCTCACGGTCGGTCGCAACGCTTGCACTGCCCCTACCGAGGAAGGGGCGCTCGAGCTGCCATTCAGGTAGTTCAAGATCGCGTCGACCGCGCCTTTGCGGACCCACGACGAACCCACTTCGACGCCGCTCATGCGGCTCTGCGCGCTAAAGGGGATGAAATTAGCCTTCAATTCCGCGAGCTCGCGGCCGCGGATGCCGTGTTTTTCCTTGGCGAGCACGACAATCGAGCGACCCTCGGGAGTCTCATCGGCAAGCGAAGCGAGCTGCGCGCCATCCGCCAGTTCGTGCTCGGTGACCCCGCGCAGCGGCTTGAACTCGGTCGCTTGCCGATTGCCGAGCGTGATCGTGCCGGTCTTATCGAGAAGGAGCGTGTCGACGTCGCCGGCCGCTTCCACTGAGCGGCCGGACATTGCCAGCACATTGAAGCGCACCAGGCGATCCATGCCGGCAACGCCAATGGCGGAAAGGAGCGCCCCGATCGTTGTCGGAATCAATGTCACGAACAGCGCGACCAGGATCACCACGGAAATCGTGCTGCCGGCGTTATGGACATAGCTTGGGATCGTCGCGGTCG
>JBASAH010000247.1:0-4304 GCA_049650505.1 Xanthobacteraceae bacterium | reverse complement strand
ACGCTGTTGCGCCGCCACGGCAGCTCACTGCGGTCCTCAAGGCCGGGCGATTTGCGCGAATAGCCGACGATCTGCGGCTCTATCGCGCCATCGCCACCATGAACAAGAAAGCACCGCTGCCAAGCCTCGCCAGCCAAAAGCCGACATTTGCCAAAGCCGCGGCGTTGGCACGCAAATGGCAGCTTCGGCAGTTGGCGGGGCGCTTGGGGGAAATGGCGAAAATATCCTCAGTAGCCTAGCCCAGCACCTATGCGTCTCACCTGCTATAATCGGCAGCCTGGAGGCCATGATGTTCGAACGCGATGAAGTACTACAAGACCTGTATGGACGTCTGGTCTCCGCGGGAATCGATCCGCGCGATCCGAAGGTCCAGACGATCTGCGATATCGTCAATACGTTTTACGCAGAAAAGACCCGCCAAGTGCTGGAGCAGGTGCAGACGGTGTTGAGCAAGATTGAGACGTAGAGGATGATCCCGAAAAGTGGTAACCGGTTTTCGGAAAAGATCATGCTCAAACAAAAATAGAGCCGGATACGATTTGACGAAATCTCATCCCACTCTAGAGCAAGCTCACTTCGTCACTTCCTCTGCGATCGCCGTCAAGGCTTTGGCCATTGCTGCCACAGCGCCGGCGCTGGCGGCACCGAGACCAGCGCGCGCGGCGATCCAGTCCGGCGCGTTGTAACCGAACCAAACCTTGCCCTGGGCGTCCTGCCAGACCAGCGCTTTGAGCGGTAGATCGATGCCGGCGCGCTGCTGATCCTGCATCAATGTGGTGCCGCCTTTGGGATTGCCGAACAGCACCACTTCGGTCGGCCGCAACGGCATGCGAACCGCGCCCGCATTTGCGGCATGGTCGATACGGGCGAAGACGGTCAGGTCGCGCTTGGCAAGCGCGGCGAGGAGGCGCTGCATGGTTTCCGGCGCGGAATAGCGGCTGGTGACCGCGACGAGTCCCTCTCCCATGACCGTGTTTCCTTCTCCTTCCTGTGGAGAATGGATCAACGCACCTGCTGATATTTGCCGACCGCGGCGCCGAACGCCTCGAACAAGGTACGATTGATCGGGCTGCGCTGCGGTTCGTATTCGGCATGCCATTGTACGCCGAGCGCAAAACCAGGCGCATCGGCGATGCGGATGGCCTCGATCGTGTCGTCTTCTGCGACGCCTTCGACGACGATACGCTTGCCCGGCTCAAGGATGCCTTGGCCGTGCAGCGAATTGACGCGGATGCATTCGGTGCCGAGCAGTTTGGCAAAGACGCCGCCCGGCGTGAGGCGGACCTCGTGCCGCTCGGCGAAGATCACTTCCAGATCGGGATGGAACTCGCCGTTCGGCAGCCGCGGCGCGCGATGATTGAGACGCCCCGGCAGCTCGCGGATCTCCGGATGCAGTGAGCCGCCATAAGCGACATTCATCTCCTGAAAACCGCGGCAGATGCCGAATAGCGGCACGCCGCGGGCGACGCAGGCCTCGATCAGTGCGAGCGCGAGTGCATCGCGGCTGTGGTCGTAAGGCTCGCTGCTCGGATGTACTTCATGCCCGAAGTGACGAGGATGGACATTGGCGCGCGCGCCGGTGAGCAATATGCCGTCGACGGTATCGAGGAGGACGCCGATATCCGTGATATCCGGCGATCCCGCAAACATCAGCGGCATGGCGCCGGCGACCTCGGCGACCGCGCGCAGATTGCGGTCCGGCACGCGCTGCGCGGGGAACCTGCCTTCCACCAGATGCGCGCTGCCGATGACGCCGACGACAGGTTTTTTGCGGCTCACTTTGCGGCTCACTCGCGGCTCAGCCCTGCGCCTTCACAGTGAACCGGGCTTATCACTCGTTGGCCGCGGTGAGAAGATCGTGTCGGGCAGAGCTGATGCGGCGATCGCGCGAAGCGGCGCCATTCTTGTCATTCGTCATGGCCGGGCTTGACCCGGCCATGCATGCGGCCGGTTAATCGGCATGGACCGCCGGGTCAAGCCCGGTGGTGACGACGAAGGACTTCATCTTGCTTGATTACTCCGCCGCCTCGATGCGCTTGTTCTTGCCGCGCTCGTTGCCTCGCTCCTTGGCGCGTCGCGCTAAAACCGGCTTGAGAAATGCGCCGGTATAGCTCGCTGAATTGCGCGCGATGTCTTCGGGCGCGCCGGCCGCGACGATCTCGCCGCCGCCGTCGCCGCCTTCGGGGCCGAGATCGATGATCCAGTCGGCGGTCTTGATCACTTCCAGATTGTGCTCGATGACGACGACGGTGTTGCCGGTTTCGACCAGTTCGTGCAGCACATCGAGCAATTTAGCTACATCGTGGAAATGCAGCCCGGTGGTCGGCTCGTCGAGGATGTAGAGCGTGCGGCCGGTGGCGCGCTTCGACAGTTCCTTGGCGAGCTTGACGCGCTGCGCCTCGCCGCCCGACAGCGTCGTCGCCTGCTGTCCGACGTGGAGGTAATCGAGCCCGACGCGGTGGAGGAGCTTGAGCGGCTCGCGCACGCGCGGCACCGCCTTGAAGAATTCCAGCGCCTCTTCGACCATCATGTCGAGCACGTCGGCAATCGATCTGCCGCGGAAAAGAACCTCGAGTGTTTCGCGGTTGTAGCGCTTGCCCTTACAGACGTCGCAGGTGACATAGACGTCCGGCAGAAAGTGCATCTCGATGCGGATCACGCCGTCGCCCTGGCAGGCCTCGCAGCGCCCGCCCTTGACGTTGAATGAGAAACGGCCCGGCTCGTAGCCGCGCGCGCGCGATTCCGGCAGGCCGGCGAACCATTCGCGGATTGGCGTGAACGCCCCGGTATAGGTCGCGGGATTGGAGCGCGGCGTGCGCCCGATCGGCGACTGGTCGATGTCGATGATCTTATCAAGATGTTCGACGCCTTCGATGCGGTCGTAAGGGGCAGGGGCCTCGTTGGCATTGTTCAACCGCCGCGCCAGCGCCTTGTACAGCGTGTCGACTAGGAGCGTGGACTTACCGCCGCCGGACACGCCGGTGACGCAGGTGAACAGGCCAAGCGGAATTTCGGCGTTGATGTTTTTCAAATTATTGCCGCGCGCGCCGATGATTTTCAGCGTACGGCTCGGGTTTCTCGGCCGGCGCTCAGGGATAGGCACGACCAATTCGCCGGAGAGATATTTGCCGGTCCACGATTGCGGCGCCGCGATGAGATCGTCGATCTTGCCTTGCGCAACGATGTGGCCGCCATGGATGCCGGCGCCCGGCCCGATATCGAGGACGAAGTCGGCGGCGCGGATCGCGTCTTCGTCGTGCTAGACCACGATGACGGTGTTGCCCAAGTCGCGCAGGCGCTTGAGCGTTTCGAGAAGCCGCGCATTATCGCGCTGGTGCAGCCCGATCGACGGCTCGTCGAGCACGTAGAGCACGCCGGTCAGGCCAGAGCCGATTTGCGACGCAAGCCGGATGCGCTGGCTCTCGCCGCCAGACAACGTGCCGGAGGCGCGCGCCAGCGTGAGATATTCAAGCCCGACATCGACCAGGAATTTCAGCCGCTCGCGGATTTCCTTGAGCACCCGCACCGCAATTTCGTTCTGTTTGGAGCTAAGCCGCTGGGGTAGCTCGCTGAACCACTTCGCAGCGCCTTTAACCGACATGTCGGACACTTCGCCGATATGCAACCCACCGATCTTCACGCACAAAGCTTCAGGCTTGAGCCGATAACCTTTGCAGGCATCGCACGGCACGTCGGTGAAATAACGCGCGATCTCCTCGCGCGCCCAGTCGCTGTCGGTTTCGCGGTAACGCCGCTCGAGATTGGTAATTACGCCTTCGAACGGTCGGCGCGTGTCATAGGCGCGCAGCCCGTCGTCATAGGAGAAGCGGATCTCGGTATCGCCCGAACCGTAAAGGATGGCGTCCTGCGTCTTCTTCGGCAGGTCCTTCCACTTGGTATCCAGCGTGAAACGGTAATGTTTGCCGAGCGCCTGGAGCGTCTGCACGTAATAGGGTGAACTCGATTTCGCCCACGGCGAAATGGCGCCGCGGCGCAGCGTGCGTTCCTTGTCGGGGATGACCAGATCGGGATCGATGTGCTGCTCGACGCCGAGCCCGCCGCATTTCGGGCAAGCGCCGAACGGGTTGTTGAATGAGAACAGCCGCGGCTCGATTTCGGGAATGGTGAAACCGGAGACCGGGCAGGCGAATTTTTCCGAAAAGACAAGGCGGCGCGCATCGGCAGCCGCCGCCGCTGCGAGCTTGGTCTTCTTCTCAGCCGCGTGGCTTCCTTGTGGAGGAGGGCTGGGGAGCGGGGTCTCTTTGGTTTTGCTTCGCCGACCCCCCTCCCGATCGGACTTAGTC